>CAZTUO010000087.1:0-1526 GCA_964616355.1 uncultured Nitrospira sp. | reverse complement strand
CGGGCTGGAATGCGCTGGCGATCTCGGCCCTCCTCGATGCGTACCAGGCCCTGGCCGAGCCGGCCTATCTGGCGAAGGCCGAGCGGGCGCTGGCCTTCCTCCTCGATCGGGTGTACCGCAACGGTCGGCTGTCCCGGACGGTCACGGAGGGGCGCGGCCGGCTGAACGCCTATCTGGACGACTACGCCTGCCTCGCGGCGGCCCTGGTGGACGCGTTCGAGGCGACGGCGGAGCCCGCTCATTTGGAGCGGGCGATCGAGCTGGTCGAGCTGATGCTGGACCGGTTCTGGGATCCAGCGGGCGACGGGTTCTTCTTCACCGGGAGCGACCACGAGGCCCTACTCCAACGGATGAAGCCTGGCACGGACAGCGCCGTTCCCTCGGGCAACGCGGTGGCCGCTCTGGCGCTGCTCCGCCTGTCGGCCTACGCCGGGGAGCCCCGGTATCGCGACCGGGCCGAGCGGACACTGCGACTGTTCCGGGCACAGATGGATCAGAACGCGTACGGATCGGCCGCCCTGCTCTGCGCGGCGGACTGGCACCTGCGCGAGCCGCAGGACATCGTGCTGGTCGGTCGGCGAACGGATCCGGCCCTGCAGGAGATGCGCGCGGTCGTCGGCCGGCGGTACCTGCCCAACAAGACCCTCGTGGTTGTGGACGATGGCGCAGCGGGGGAGGCGGCGCGCTTTGTGCCGGCCGCGGCGAAGGGCAAGGGGGCTGTGGATGGCCGGCCCACCGCCTACGTGTGTCAGCAGTTCACCTGCTCTCGGCCCATGACCGACTGGGTCGCGCTCGACCGGTTGCTGGGAGGAGGAGGATGAGCGATCAGGGCCCTTTCAACGACCGATACATCGAGTTCATGCAGCACAAAGACCGCATGCCAGGCTATGAGTTTCAACAGGCCCCGGCCGGCAACGTGCCGCCACCGACCGTGACCTTCGCGGCGCGGCTCAAGTGGTGGACCTGGGATCGCTGGCGGCGGATCAAGCAGATCAGGGCGGCGCGGGACCGCTGGGTGGAGGAGATCGTCGAACTGAGGACCCGCCGGCAATCGTAGCCCGCGTCAGCCAGCGGTGATCAGGCCCCGCAGCCGGAAGTTGAACTCGATGTTCAGGATCTGATTCCAGACCGGCCCCGTCGCCGTGCGCGGCCGCGCGCGGGTCCCGTCCTCTGGGCTGACGACCTTCCCGTACAGGTAGAACCAGTTCACGATCGCGTCGCCGGTGTGCTTGAGCACGATCCAGTAGCGCCCCTCGCGCAGGATCGTCGGGCGGTCCTCGAACGAGAAGGGCACCCACTCGTACCGGGTGGGCGGCGTCCGGATCACCGCGGCCGGCACGGGCCGGCTCGTGGCGATGAGCCGGCCCGGCCCGTCGCCGCCGTCCTCGTAGATCTCCACCCAAAGCTCTCCATGGTCTCCGCCGAACCGGTGCAGGGCGAGCGAAAAGTCCTTGACCAAGACGGGCCGCTCGGGCTCCAGCGCCTGAGCGTAAAGCTGGTCGCCCGTCACGTACTCGGCAGTCTCG
>CAZTUO010000086.1:0-11007 GCA_964616355.1 uncultured Nitrospira sp. | reverse complement strand
CCCGCATGCATCCGACGACGAGGATTCATCAATTAGCCCTCCATATACAAGAGGGCCGCCTCGTCCACGGCGACGATCCGCTTCTCGTACTTCACGTTAAATTCCTCCAGGAAGGCCTGCACCAGCACGGGGATGTCCTCCTTCCGCTCGCGGAGGGGCGGGAGCGTGACCGTGAAGACGTTGAGCCGGTAGTAGAGGTCTTCCCTGAAGGTACCTTCCCGCAAGGCCTTCAGCGGATCCTTGTTGGTCGCAGCCAGGACCCGTGCATCCACCTTGAACTCCGCCTTACCCCCGAGGCGCCGGACCGTGCCGTCCTGGATGATGCGGAGGAACTTCGCTTGGATGGCGGGGCTCATCTCTGCGATCTCGTCGAGGAAGATCGTCCCGCCGTGGGCCAGCTCGAAGCAGCCGGCCCGCCGGTCCAGGGCGCCGGTGAACGCCCCCTTCTCGTGGCCGAAGATCTCGCTCTCCAGGAGCGTCTCCGGAATCGCCGAGCAGTTGATTGCGACGAAGGGCCCGTCCCGCCGGGGCGACAGCTCGTGGATCGTACGGGCCACCAGTTCCTTGCCCGTCCCGCTCTCGCCGAGGAGCAGGACAGGTGCCGTGGTGGGAGCAGCCAGCTCGATCAGCCGGTACAGCTCCTTCATGGGCGGGCTGGTGCCGACCAGCCGGCCGAGCCCCCACAGCTCCTTCACCCGGCGCCGCAAGAGCGCGACTTCGCGCAGCGCCTCGCCCTTTTCGACGGCCTTCTCGATGAGCACCTTCAATCGGGCCGTGTCCAGCGGCTTGGTCAGGTAGTCGTAGGCGCCCTGCTTCATGGCCGAGACGGCCGTGTCGATGGTACCCTGGCCGGTGAGGATGATGACGCTGGAGAAGGCGAGGTCCTCCTGAAGCGCCTTGAGGAGCCCCAGGCCGTCGAGCTTCGGCATCACCAGGTCGGTGATGACGACGGAGGGCCGGAGGGCCAGGGCCTTCTCCAGGGCCTCTTCCCCGTCGGCGGCCTCCTCGACCTCATAGCCCCAGCCGGTGAGCAGCGCGGCCAATCCCTTGCGGGCCGCCGACTGGTCTTCGGCCACCAAAATCCGATGAGGCATGGTGACAGGTGCTCCTTGACGATCGTGGGGTGTGCCAGCTCGGCGCCGGTTCCTTCGTCCGTCGGGTCCCGGCCGGGCGGTCCCGCGAGCGCGCCGGCCAGCGGAGATGTTCTGGCTCGCCCGGAGCCTACTCCTCCGGAGCGGGAAAAGGCAATCGGCCAAAGCTCGCCTGCCTCCTAAGAGGTGGGGCCCCGGTCCAGGGGCGTGCCCGGGATGGCTTGACGGGGCCAGGACGGCTGTGCTCTCCTGTCGGGCGACAGCGGGTTGCAGCGGAGGGGGCGCCGCCATGCCCATGACCACACAACTGGTGATTCGCGAAGCGAGCAAGCCGGGCGTGCTCGCGCAAGTCGCCGGGATCCTGGCCTCGGCCGGGGTGAACATCAAGGCCTTTTGTGCGCCAGAGGTTGCGGGGCACGGCAACCTCCGGCTCGTCGTCGCCGACCTCGACCGGGCCCGGACGGTCCTGAAGGCGGCCAAGGTCCGGTTCCGGGAGGAAGAGGCGCTGATCCTGAGCCTGGAGAATAAACCGGGCGCCTTGAGCGAGGTGGTGGACCATCTGCGACAGGCCCGAATCAATATCCGCTGCGGCTACTGCACCCCGTCGCGCGAGGGGCGACGGGCGATCGTGGTGTTGTCCGTGTCGAACATCCGGAAGGCGCTGGACCTGCTCAGGGGCAAGTCCTTAGATGAGTTCTAGGCCCGCGCGGCGCTGCCTGGCTGCCCTCTGCCTGTGGGTAATGACGGGGCTGGGGGCCGGGTGCGCCAGCGCGCCGCCTCGGGAGAGCTATCCGATCGGGTATATCGAGTGGGGTGTGGCCTCCTGGTACGGTCCCGGGTTCCACGGCAACCGGACGGCGAACGGCGAGCGGTTCGACATGCACCAGCTCACCGCCGCGCATCGCACCCTGCCGCTCGGCTCCCTCGTCCTCGTCCGCTCCCTCAGCACGGGTCGGACCGTCACCGTGCGCATCAACGACCGCGGCCCCTTCGCCAAGGGCCGGGTGCTTGATCTGTCCTTGGCCGCGGCGAGGGCCTTGGGCCTGGTCGGGGCGGGTACCGATCAGGTTGAGTTGCGGGTCATCGGCTATCAGGGGCGGCCCGGCGCCCTGGGCTCCCTGCGAATCCAGGTGGGCTCGTTCGCGGAGCTGGCCAACGCCCACGCGCTGGCTGGCCGCCTGCGGAGCCGCTACCCGGAGGTGCGCATCCAGCCGGTAGACCTCCCTGAGGGACGGCGGTACCGCGTCCTCGTCGGTCAGTTCAGGTCGGAAGAGCAGGCCCAGGCCGTGGCCGACCGGATCGAATCCGAATTCGATCTCCAGCCCCTGGTCTGGCGGGACGATACGTGACCCCGCTCTTCGCGTTAACGCCTTGATTGCTCAGGGGATTTTCCATAAAGAGTTGCCCGGACGCCGGAGCTGTGGTAGAAGTATGCCCGCATGGATGACGGTGGCCCGATAGGACCCAGTCTCCCTCGGACTTGGCTCCTCCTCTCCTGGGCTCTGCTGCCCGGACCTCGCCCGCAACCGGTGCCGTGCCGGCCAGCCCTGTCGCATTCCAGCCGGAACTGACGAACGTCTATGGATCTCCTGGTGCTCGCAGCCCTGATCTTTCTCTCAGCCGTCATTTCGGCCGCCGAGATCGGGTTCTTCTCGGTCAACGAGACCCGGCTGCGGGCGCTCGTGGAGACCGGGAGCCGGCGGGCCTCGATGGCGCTCCACCTGCGGAGCAATCCCCAGCGGCTGCTCTCCACGATCATGATCGCGGACAACCTCGTCAACATCGGCGCGGCCTCGTTCGCGACGATCCTGACCATTCGCCTGTTCGGCTCCGAGGCGGTCGCGATCGCGACCGGCGTCCTGACGTTCATGATGCTCGTCTTCAGCGACATCGTCCCGAAGACGCTCGCGGCCAAGCACGCGGTGCCGGTCGTGCTCACGATGGCCTACCCGGTCTACTGGATCGAGATCCTCCTCAAGCCGGCGCTCCTCGTCCTGGAGCCGATGATCGACAAGATCACGGGGGGAAAAGGCCTGACCGTGCCCTTCGTGACCGAGGAAGAGTTGAAGATCATGTTGGACGTCGGGGGCAAGGCCGGCGTGATCGAGACCGAAGAGGTCAAGATGATCAAGAACGTCTTCCAGCTCAACGACATTACTGCGGAAGACGCGATGACGCCGCGCATCTACATGTTCGCCCTGGATGGCAGCCTGCGCCTGCAGGACGTGCAGGATCAGCTCTTCGCCTCCAAGTATTCCCGGATTCCGGTTTACGAGGGCACCCTGGACAACATCACGGGCATCCTCTACAAGACCAGGGCGCTCATGGAGTTGGCGCAGGGCCGGAGCGACGTGCGGCTGAAGGACATCGCGACACCCCCGCTCTTCGTGCCCCGCAGCAAACCCGCCGACGACCTGATGAAGCAGTTCCAGCAGGAGAAGCGGCACATGGCGCTCGTGGTGAACGAGTTCGGGGGTATCATGGGACTCGTGACCCTCGAGGACCTGCTGGAAGAGGTGGTCGGCGAGATCATGGACGAGACCGACATCACCGAGGAGCTGATCAAGCGCATCGGGAAGAACCAGATCCTCGTCCACGGCCGGACCGAGGTCCGGCGGATCAACGAGTTCCTGAAAGTCAGTCTCAGCGAGGACGCGCACACGATCAGCGGGCTCATTCAGGAGGAGCTGGGGCGCATCCCGGCGGTCGGCGAGGAGGTCCGCGTCGGTCCCTGCCGGCTGATCGTCCATGAGGCCGACCCGCGGTCCATCAAGAGCGTCCAGATCATCAAGGAAGAGAAGGCCGGTGCGCCCGCCGACTCAGTGAAGGTCGGGCTCTCCGGCTAAGCCCCGGCGTTTGGCCTCGTACATGCGCTTGTCGGCGACCCGCAGGAGTTCCGCGGCCGAGTGGATCGGCGGGGCCCCCGGGACGGTGGCGGCCCCCAGGCTCAGGTGCACCGGAATGGTGCCTGCCGGGGTGGTGACCGGCACGTGCCGGAGCGCCCGCTCCAGCTTCTCCACTACCGGCCGGCTGCGCTCCCCCTCCGTGCGCGGCAGCAGCACCGCAAACTCGTCCCCGCCCACGCGCGCCACCAGGTCGCTCTCCCGCAGCGACGAGCGCAGCACCACGCCCACCTGCTGGAGCGCCAGGTCGCCCGCCTCGTGCCCGTAGCGGTCGTTGATCAGCTTGAACGCGTCGATGTCCATGATCATGACCGTGAACCCCTCGCCGCTCCGCTGAAAGCGCCCCCACTCCCGGCTCACCGCCTCGTCGAAAAATCGGCGGTTGTACAGGCCGGTCAGCGGATCCCGGATCGCCATCTGGTCCAGTTCCCGGTTCCGGGCCTCCAGCTCCCGGAGCTGTTGCGCCTGCGCGCGGAGGGTGTGCTTGTGCTCCGTCTGGTCCTGCACCACGGCCAGCACCCCGCGGATAGAGCCATCCGATTGCCGGTCGGGGAAGAACTCCCAGCGGAGGAACCGCGTCCGACCAGGGACGCGCACGTCCGACACCTCTTCCTCCAGGCTGCGGGAGGGCTCGCCGGTGGCCAGCACCTGCTCGCAGACCGGTCGGAGCTTGGCCCAGCGCGCGGGCGGGAAGAGGTCGGACAGGTGCCGGCCGAGGTGCGCCTCGACCGGGTGCCCGGTCAGCTCGGCGAACGGCGGCGTCAGGCTTTCGACGACTAGGTCACGGTTCAGGATCAGCAAGCCGATCGGGAGGCTCTGGTACAGGTCCCGGAGTCGCGCGCGGGCGCGCCCAGTCTCCACGCGCGCGCGGCGAAACGCGTCTTCGGCGCGCTTGCGCTCGGTGATGTCCGCGTGCCAGAGCAGGACGCCGCTGCGGCGCCTCCCGGGCAGCGGAGTCGCCATCAGCGTGAACCACCGCTCCTCCTCGCGGCGGAAGGAGATCAGGGAGAAGTCGCAGGAGAACGAGGCCTTGGCGCCGTCCAGCACGGCCTGGATGCCGGCCAGCGCCTGCTCAAGGGTTTCCTCGTCGTGATTCGCCGCCCGCCGGCAGGCCTTGAGGTAGTGGCCGCCGGGGCGGGTCGCGTTCAGGAAAGGATGGTCGGTCTCCTGCGCGAGCTCAGTCCAGGCCTGGTTCCGGAAGACCAGCCGGCCCTGCTGGTCCAGGAGGCCCACGGGGATCGGGAGCGCTTGCAGGGCCACCTGGGGGCTGGCCGGGGCGGCGGGGCGGCGGCGTGTCCTCATGTGAGCCTCCGCCGGCGCGACGCGGGCGCCGGCTCGCTGGCAGGCGGCTCAGGCTTGTCCCACCAGCTCGGCGAATTGGGCTTCGCTGAGCACCGGCACGCCCAGGCGCCTGGCGGCCTCCAGCTTGGAGCCCGGGTCCGCGCCGGCGACGATGTAATCGGTCCGCTTGCTGACGCTGGACGTCACTCGGCCACCGCGCGCCTCCACTAAGCGGGCCGCCTCGTCGCGGCTAAAGCGCGCCAGCGTGCCGGTGAAGACGAAGACCTTGCCGTCGAGTGACCGCGCCTCCGTCCCGCCGGCCCGGTCCGGCCCTTCTACCGTCAACCCCAGCTCCAACAACCGGGCGATGACCCGGCGGTTGCGCGCCTCGCGGAAGAAGGACTCGAGGCTGCGCGCAATCTCCGGGCCGATCTCGTGGACGGCTTCGAAGGTCTCCCGGTCGGCCGCCATGACCGCCTCCAGCGAGCCGAAGCGCCGCGCGAGCACGCGGGCGATGTGCTCGCCGACCTGCCGGATCCCCAGCCCGACCAGAAACCGTTCGAGCGGGACGCGCTTGCTCTTGTCGATTGCCGCCAGCAGGAGGGTCGCCGATCGCTCGGCGAACCCGTCCAGGGTGAGGAGCTGGTCCTTGGTCAGGGTGTAGAGGTCGGCGAGGTCGCGGACCAGCCCCCGGTCCACGAGCTGGGCGACCGTCTTGCGGCCGAGCCCCTCGATGTTCAGGGCGCGCTTCGAGGCGAAGTGCTCGATCGCCCCCTTGAGCTGCGCCGGGCAGACCGTCTGGCCCGAGCAATAGGAGTAGGCCCCTTCGCGGGTTACCGCCGACCCGCAGACCGGGCACCGGTCGGGCATCCGGAAGGGCCCCGCCCGCTGTTCTCCCGGCACCGGGACGCGCTCCGCGATCGCCGGAATCACGTCGCCGGCCCGCTCGACTTTCACGGTGTCGCCGACCCGGATATCCTTGCGGGCCACCTCCTCGGCGTTATGGAGGGTGGCCCGGCTGATCGTGACGCCGCCGACCTCGACGGGCTTGAGCAGGGCAAGGGGGGTCAGGGTTCCCGTGCGCCCGACCGAGACGACGATGTTCTGGATCTGGGTGATCTCCCGGCGGGGGGTGAACTTGAAGGCGATCGCCCAGCGGGGGCTGCGGGAGCGCACCCCGAGCGCCTCCTGCCAGTCCCGACGGTCCACCTTGACCACGACCCCATCGATCTCGAAGGGCAAGTCGTCGCGCGTGCGCGCCATTGCGGCGTGGAAGGCGATGACCTCCTCGATCGTCCCGCAGCGGGCCCGCTGGACCGGCACCGGGAGCCCCCAGGCTGCCAGCGCCTCCAGCTCCTCCCAGTGCGTCGCGGGCAGGGGCGCGGACTGGGCCATGATCTCGTAGCAGGTGAGGACCAGCGGGCGTTCCGCGGTGATCGTCGAGTCGAGTTGGCGGAGCGAGCCAGCGGCGGCGTTGCGCGGGTTGGCGAAGGCCTCCTCCCCGCGCTCGATCATCCGCTTGTTGAGCGCCTGGAAATCCTCCAGCCGCATGTACACCTCGGCCCGCACGACGAGGTGGCCGGGCGGCTGCGCATCCATCCGGAGCTGGAGGGGCAAGGGCTTGATCGTGCGCAGGTTGACCGTCACGTCCTCACCGGTGATGCCGTCGCCCCGGGTAGCCCCGCGGGCGAACCGGCCGCCCTCATAGACCAGCTCGACCGAGAGCCCGTCGTATTTGGGCTCGGCGGTGTAGGCGACCGTGTCCACGCCCAGCTCGCGTTTCATCCGCTTGTCGAAGGCGCGCACCTCTTCCGGGTCCGAGACCGAGTCCAGGCTCAGCATCGGCCGCTCGTGCGACACCTTGGCCAGCTCGTCGAGCGGCGGGGCGCCGACCCGCTGGGTCGGGGAGTCCGGCGTGATCAGATCGGGATGGGCGGCCTCGAGCTCGGTGAGCTCGCGGAAGAGGCGATCGTATGCGGAGTCGGAGATCTCCGGACGGTCCTTAACGTAGTAGAGGTAGTCGTGACGGCGGATCTCGCGGCGCAACTCCTCGATGCGCCGCTCGGCCTGCTCGCGGGTCAGGTGGAGATGGGTCGTCATGGAACCTCGTCATTCCCGGATGTACCGCGCCGCGTAGCTGCGGATCTCGTGGCCGTTCAGCACGTGAAAGCGCCGAAGCCGGTCAATCGTCTGGCCGGAGAACCGGCTGAGCGGAATCGGCACGAGGCGCCGCTGGAACCGGCGCGCGATCCGCCGCCACCAGGCCAGCGGCGGGATCGGGGACACCAGCACGACGTGCGGGTCCCGGGAATGCAGAGCCGCGCCCGCGATCAGGCGCTCCTCCAGGGTCTGGGTGAAGGCCAGGCTCGGGTCCTGCCAGATGTCGGGGATCGGCCGGGGTGGAAAGAGGAACAGGGCGCCGCCGTAGCAAGACTGGCCGATGCCCGGCCCGACCATCTGGTCCAGGAACGGGCTGGCGTAAAAACAGAGCGTGGATTCCTCCTCGTGCTCGGCGTACCAGGTGGCCTGCCAGGAGTAGCGCGCGGGATCGGCTGGCGTGTCGAACAGGAACACGACGGCCTCGACGTGCCCCCGCGCCGGCGGGATCTCTTTGACGTAGAGGTCCATGCGCGGGCGCGTCGCGGCGGGGGATGGGCCCGGAGGCTGGTGGGGCCACGGGCTCGTCCTGTGGCCGGCCAACGAGCGGCGGAGGGTCTCGCGCAGGTCCAGGCCGTCTTTGAACGAGGTCGTGAACTTCTCGATGCGGGCCAGGTCCGCCCCGAGGATGGCCTGGGCCTGCTCCCGCACGTGGCGGGTGAAGCTCTCGATCCGACGATCCTCCGGGGGCCAGGAGCATTGCCGGTGGGGGTCCCAGAGCAGCCCCCAGTGGCGGCGCTTTGTCCGGGTCGGCGTCGGCTTCAGCTCCAGCCGCCGCCAGGCGAGCGGCGTGCCCTGGAGCCGGTTCTTGGCCGCCGCCAGGAGCCCGTCGGGGAACTCGACCTTGCCGAGGCCGGCTGAGAGCCAGGTCTCCGGCGCGTCGTCGGGTTGGAACGCGTAGCGTTTGGCCGTCTCCAGCAGGGTGAGCGCGAACTCGTCACCCGCCATCTGCTTGGCGGCTAGGATCAAGGTGTAGAGGTCCGGCGTCAGGCGGCGCTCCAAGAGCGCCAGGTTTCTCACGTACTGCAGATAGAGTTGGAGCAGTTGGGGCGTGACCCAGTTCGGGACGGACTGCGCCTCCGCCTCCCGCCGGGCTTGCCAGCGCGCCCGAGCTTCCAGCAGCAGCTCCTTGATCCCATCCACGGAGAGGTGGCGGTCGGAGCGGACCTCGGCCCGCCGACGCTCGTACAGCTCCGTGATGAACGGCAGCTCCCCGAGCACGAAGTAGAGGGTGGCGGGGGCGACGGGATAGACCGCCGGCCGGCCGGCCGGGCGCTCCGGCGGCTCATAGCGCGCGCGCTCCCGGTAAGCCTCTCGGAGCCATGGCCAATCCGCGAGCGGACAGAGGCACAGGATCGCCTCGTAGTCCAGTTCCAGCTCGTGCAGCCGGAAGGCCATCCAGGCGATGCGCGCGGCGCGCTGGCTGCCCGGCATGGGCGCCGGCAGGCCCGGCACCAAGGCCGCGGCGAAGGCGGCGGGGGAGACGCGCTTGAGCGCGTAGGGATCCGGGGCGGCCAGGGGCGCCGGTTCGAAGACGGCGACCTCACGGTCAATATAGGCACGCGCGATGCCTTCGCCCATCGCCACGCGGATCCCCATCACCACCGCCTGGCAGGGATCCACCGGCACGAAGCTGCAGGCCGGTCCGCCGTCCTGATCCGGCTCGGGCAGCGTCACGACCGTGATCTCCGGCAGCCTCCCCACGGCGGCTTCCAGGGGCTCCTCGACCGATGGGGGGAGGGGCACGGCGAGACAGTCGTACCGGCGAGCGATCAGGGTTTCGCGGACCTCCTGGGCGAAATCCCCGCTGGCGTGCAGGATCGGCAGGATCTCGATCCGCGGCGACAATCTGAGCGCCCTGAGCGCGGCGTCCGTCGTCATACCGTTCGCCCATCGTCCGGCCGGCCGGTCCAAGAGCGCGGGGGACCGGTCCGGCTCACGGACCGCTCGCTGGGAGGCCTACTTGTCCGGATGCAGCGGATCATCTCCCTCGAAGAAGAAATCGCCCAGGCCCCGCGGCAGGGGCTGATCGCCGAGCGCGCGCTTCCGGCGGCGCGACAGGCCTTCAAGATCCAAAGCCTCCTCGCCGAGGACCTTGACGAGCGCCTCCCGCCAGACCTCGTCCTTGGCGAGGGGATGGGCCGGATCCTGAGCCAGCCGCTTGAGCGCGTATTGCAAGAGATGAATGCCGTCGCGGACGGAAAATTCCAGGTTGAGCTGATGGGCCGCCTGGAGGAAGTCCACCGTGAGCGCGAGCATGTCGACGGGAGCGAAGGGCAGGTGATAGCGCAGGATCGCGAGTTCGTCGGCGCGCTCCGGAAAGCCTAGGCTGAGCGTCGGCTGCAGCCGAGACAGGATGTAGTCGGGCATCTCATAGGTGGAGGCGTCCTCGTTCATGGTCACCGCGCAGCGGAACTCGGGGGCGGCCTTGACCTGGATGCCTGCGACGATGGACTCGATGCACCGCCGGTGGTCGAGCAGCGGGGCGAGCGACGCCCAGCTCTTCTCGTTCATGCGATTGCCTTCGTCCAGGATGCAGACGCCGCCGGCCAGCATCGCCGAGACGAGCGGGGAGGCGTGGTACGTAATCGTCCCGGACTCGGCGAGCACCGGCGTGATGAGCAGGTCATCCGGACGCGTATCGGCCGTGCACTGGAAGATGAAGAGGGGCTGCTTCCGCTCGCGCGCCGCCGCCATGGCAAGCGTGGTCTTCCCGATGCCAGGCGGGCCCGTGATGCGGGGGGAGAGCGGGAGGTCCCGCTCGTCCACGACGAGCCAGCAGGCCAGAAGCTGTTTCAGCGCGTCACGGGCGCCGATCCACTCCTGGCCGATGTCGAGCGGTTGGGCCAGGCGCAGCGTCACGCCGTCAATCTGAACGGTGCGGTCGGAGCCCGATTCCCTACGCTCGCGCATCTCGATCGGTCAAGGAGGCCGGCGCCTCGTGCAGGGGCCGGAACGATCAAACCCTAGCACAGCGGTAGGGAGGGGGTCAAACGGCCCGGGCGCACGCGATGTGCGTCTCCGGGCGGTCTTTCGCTTTGACTTTCGGCCGAACGGGCTCTATCCTTGGGAAAACACCGAGCCGGCGGGGGAGTCCGCGTCTGGGGCGACCGGCCGGCGCGCGGACCTGCTGACAGCACAGAGGGGAGGCAAACGTGACCATGGAAAACGGCAAGAGGTTCCATCTCGTGGCGGCCTGCCTTGCCGGGACGTTGCTGGCCGGATGCGTGATGCAGGAGAAATACGAGGCGGAAAAGACTCGGGCCCTCAACTTTCAGCGGCTGCTGGCCCAGGAGGAGAAGCGGACCGGCGAGCTCGACGCCGAACTCAAGCGCGTGAAGAAGGAGGCGGCCGAGCTGGAGTCACGCAACAAGGAGCTGGCGGCCCAACTGCAGGCGGTCCGCGAGCAGATGGCCCGCCTCCAGGAAGAGGCGGCGTTGCTCCGCGAAGCCGCCGTGCAGCGGGAGCGGGAGCGCGAGGAAGCGGCGGCGCGCACCCGGCCCGCGGCCAAAAAGCCGGGCCGCAACGAGCGCGGGCAGCCGGAGATGGGCGTGCAGCCCGGCCTGGGGGCGGTT
>CAZTUO010000085.1:0-11011 GCA_964616355.1 uncultured Nitrospira sp. | reverse complement strand
GCAGCCTGCGTTGATGGACCGCCTCGAGGACGCCGTGACCGATCAGCTCCGGAGCGTGTTGGCACCCGCCCTCGGTCCCGACTCCGATGAGATGGAGTTTCTCCTGACCGTCGGCAAGGCGGTCACGGAGAGTCGGCAGACGTACGACCGCTTCCAGTTCGTCCCCACCGAGGAGAGCAAGGCGAAGGACGAGTTCTTCAAGACGTTCGCGGAACGCATCGCGCGGCTGGTGGGAGCGGCCGACGACGGCATGGTGCGCTCGGCCGCTACGCTCTGCGCCAGCGCCGCGATCCCCGCCCTGAAGGGACTGTTCGAGGAGATCCAAGGGCAGGGCCGGGCCCCGGGCGGGCTGGCCCAGGCCGCGGGCGCGTCCATGGTCCACCCGAGGCCCAGCAACGTCGGCAACGAGATCAAGCTGGTCAGCGTCATGGCGACGGTGCACGGCGAAGAGGTTGAGACCCGCTGGGGCCTCCATCCCCGGTTCAAGGAGGACCTCAAGCCTGAGCAGCTCCAGGAGCTGACCCGACTGATGAACCGGGTGACGCGCATCCTCGGAGAGCGGTACGCGGCCGTGGCCTTCTCGGCCGACTGGGCGACATGGCAGAAGACCGGCCACGCCTGACCGGGAGGCACGGGGCACACCGGCGCTGAGCGATCGGCGTGGTGGCCCGCCTGGCCTCTCCCCGCGCCTGTTGATCCATCCATGTCGAAGGAGGACGCGTGAGCGACGACGTTGGAGTGACCGCCTCAGCCCCGACCCTGCCGGGTGCTCTCGCCCGCTTGCAGGAGCTGGCCCACAACCTCTGGTGGAGCTGGACCCCCCAGGCCCGGCAGCTCTTCGAATCCCTTGATCCGATCCTCTGGCGGCTGACCCATCACAACCCCGTCAAGCTGCTCCAGGAGCTGAAGCCGGAGCGGCTGGCCCTGCTCAGCCAGGACCCGGCCTTTGTGCGCCAGTACTCCGCCGTGTTGAAGGCCTATGACGAATACCGCGACGCCAAGGGCACCTGGTTCACCAACACCTACGGCCCTGGCACGAACGGCATGATCGCCTACTTCTCCGCCGAGTTCGGCCTGCACAATTCCATTCCGATCTACAGTGGCGGGCTGGGCATCCTCGCCGGCGACCACTGCAAGGAGGCCAGCGACCTGGGCATCCCGCTCGTCGGCCTGGGCTTCATGTATCCGCAGGGCTATTTCCGCCAGCGGATCTCCCCCGACGGGTGGCAGGAGGCCGAGTACGAGCCGTTCAACCGGCTGGAATCCCCGATCCACCAGGCCCTGACCCCGTCGGCGTCGCCCATCCAGATCACGGTGGAATTGGGCGACCGGACCGTCTGCGCCGTGGTGTGGCGCGTCTCTGTGGGCCGCGTGATCCTCTACCTCCTCGACACCGACGTGCCGGAGAACGCGCCGGGCGACCGGGCCTTATCGGCGCGGCTCTACGGCGGGGACCAGGAGGTCCGCCTCGCCCAGGAGATCCTCCTGGGCGTCGGCGGAGTCCGGGCCTTGCGCGCGCTCGGGCTCGCCCCGGTGGTGTGGCACGCGAACGAGGGCCATTCCGCGTTCCTCATGCTCGAGCGAGTCCGCGAGTACGTCCAGGCGGGCCGCTCCTTCGAGGAAGCGGCGGACCTGGTCCGCCGCACCACGGTCTTCACCACCCACACGCCGGTGCCGGCCGGCCACGACGTATTTGTGCACGAGCTGATGGAGCGGTACTTCCACCGGTACTGGGGCCAGCTCGGCCTCTCGCGCGAGACCTTCCTGGCGTTGGGGCAGCTCCCCGATCGGCCGGACGGCTTCAACATGACGGCCCTAGCCCTGCGCCTGTCCGGCCACGTGAACGGCGTCAGCCGCGAGCACGGCCGCGTGTCGCGCCGGATGTGGCGGAGCCTGTGGCCGGACCGCCCCGAGGAGGACGTGCCCATCCGGAGCGTGACCAACGGCGTTCACGTGCCGACCTGGATCGCCCCGGAGATGAACCACCTCTACAGCCGGCACCTCGGCCCCGACTGGGCCGAGCGCTCCGACGATCCGGCGGTCTGGCACCGGGTCATGGACATCCCGGATCAGGAGCTGTGGGCGATCCGCCAGGCGCTCAAGCGCAAGCTGATGAGCTTCATCCGGGAACGGGCGCGCGCCGGCTGGATGCAGTGGCGGCTGGAGGCGACGCAGGTGTTGGCCAGCGGGACGCTCCTGGACCCCGAAGCCCTGACGATCGGGTTCGCGCGACGGTTCGCCACGTACAAGCGGGCGACGCTCCTCTTCACCTCGCTGACGCGCCTGCAGCACCTCCTGCAGGACCGCTGGCGCCCTGTCCAGATCATCTTTGCGGGCAAGGCCCATCCGGCCGACGAGCCCGGTCGGCGGTTCATCCACGAGGTCTACAGCTTCTGCAAGGACCACGGCCTGGGTGGCCACGTCGCCTTCCTCGAGGACTACGACATGCACATGGCCAAGTACCTCGTCCAGGGCGTGGACGTGTGGCTGAACACCCCGCGCCCGCCGCTGGAGGCGTGCGGCACCAGCGGGCAGAAGGCGGCGCTCAACGGGGTGCCGAGCCTGAGCGTGCTAGACGGATGGTGGCAGGAAGGCTATGACGGCGGGAACGGATGGGCGATTCCCTCCTCCGCGCACCTGCAGGACCCGCAAGCCCAGGACCTGCACGACGCCGAGCAGCTCTATCGCCTTCTCGAGCAGGAGATCGTGCCGCTCTACTACACCAGGGACCGGGACGGGATTCCCCGCGGCTGGATGCAGGTCGTCAAGGATGCGATCCGCACGATCGCCCCGCGATTCTGCACTCGCCGCATGGTCAAGGAATACATGACCCTTTGCTACGCCCCCGCCGCCGGCCTGGAACCCACATCCCGGTGACGGCCGCCGGTGAAGCTGCGCGTCCTGGCCATCTTCAGCCTGCTGGCTCTGATGCTGGGCCGGTACCTGCTTTGCCGCGCGCAGGAGCTGGTGCTCCCTGCGCGCGCCGGCCAGGCCCGCCGGGCCGGCATGCACCGCAAGAACGCGCGGAGCTTCGTCCGGACGGCCACCCGCCTCAAGGGCGTGCTCATCAAGGTCGGCCAGGCGCTGAGCGCCCGCGTGGACATCCTCCCGGACGCCTTCACCGACGAGCTAAGCCAGCTCCAGGACCAGGTACCGCCGATCGAGTACGCGGCGGTGCGCCAGCGCATCGCCCAGGAGCTGGGTGACGATCCGGACCGGATCTTCGCCTCCTTCACGCCGACCCCCATCGCCGCCGCCTCGCTCGGCCAAGTCCATGCTGCCTGCCTCCTGGACGGCCGCCGGGTGGCTGTCAAGGTCCAGTATCCTGGGATCGCCGAGATCGTCGCGACGGACCTCCGTGCGCTCGAGTGGGCCACGCGCCTCCTCCGGTGGTGGATGCCTACCGTCCGCTTCGACCTCCTCTACGACGAGTTCCGGACCATCCTCCTTCAGGAGCTGGACTACGAGCAGGAGGCCCGCTATGCTGAGGCCTTCCGGATCCACTTCGCCGACGACGCCCGGATCGTCGTCCCCCGCGTCATCTGGGCATTCACGACCCCGCGGGTGCTGACGCTGGAGTTCGTGGAGGGCATCAAGATCTCCCACGTCGCCGAGCTGGAGGCGAAGGGCGTCCAGTTGCCCGCCCTGGCTCGCCTGGTCGTCGAAGCCTACATGCGGCAGCTCCTCCGGCACCGGCTGTTCCACGCGGATCCGCATCCGGGCAACCTGTTCGTCCAGCCGCATCCGGAGGGCCCGCGACTGGTCTTCGTGGACTTCGGCATCATGCAGCCCATGGGCCCGCAGCTCTACCAGTCGATCAAAGGGGCGATGCGCGCGATCGTCGAGCGGGACATCTCCGGCATCGTGTACTGGATGAAGGAGCTGGGGGTCGTCGTGCGCACCGCTCGCGACCGCGACGTGGAGGCGGTCGCGGCTGCCCTGATGGACCGCTACCGGGACAAGCCGCCCAAGGAGCTGCGTGCGCTCACGCTCGACGACCTCGCGCGCGACCTCCGCGAGCTGTTCCGGGTCTACCCCTACCTGCAGCTCCCGAACCATTTCGTCGTCCTCGGCCGGACGGCGGGCATGCTCTCCGGCCTGAACGCGCAGCTCGACCCGGACCTCAACCTCATCGAGCTGGCGGCGCCCTACGTGCGGGAGTTCTTCCTGGCCGAGGAGGGGCCACCGCCGACGCTGTTTGAGCAGGCCCTGGCGGTAGGCAAGCGCCTCGCCAGCCTCCCGCGGCTCGTCGAGTCGCGCCTGGCCGCACTGGAACAGAGTGAGTCGCGCCAGCGCGCGACTCCCGAGGCGCTGGGCCCGCTCTTGGATCGGCTCTACGGGCTGCTGTTCCGCGCAGCCGCGGCGCTTGTGGCCGTGGTGGCCTTCGCCCTCTGGGTCTGGCTGCGTCTGCAAGGGGCGTCCTGGGAGGTGCACCTGCTCGCGGCCGTCGCGGGGGTCGCGGCCCTGCTGCTGCTCGGCTCGTGGTTCGCCCGTACGAGGCGCGCATGAGCGCGCTGGCCCCATGGGCAGCCGCCTGCAGCGCGGCGCTCGCGCTCCTGGTTTGGAGCGGGTCGGCGGCCGACCCGCCGAGTCCCCACCCGGGCCAGCCCGATCGGCGCGGGACGGGACCGGCAGTGACGCGCGAAGCGCAGGAGGCCTTCAAACGGGGCGAGTACGACCGCGTCGTGCGGCTGCTCGAATCGGCCGCAGAGCCGTCACCCCCGCGCGCGCTGTTGCAGGTGGGGTTCCAGAGCTACCTGCGCCTGGGCCAGGCCGAGGCAGCCCTCAAGCTCTACGAGCGGCTCGTCCCTCCGGGCCAGCCAGACCAACTCCCATGGCTTCGCCAGCTCGCGATGGCCTTCATCACCGGCCACGCACGCGACGCCAGCGAATTCGTCCGCGTCGCGGCCTACACGGCGCTCGCCGAGGTGGCCGGCCACGAGGTCGTGCCGCTGCTGGAAGACGGGCTCCTGGACCCGTCGGTCATGGTGCGCGCGCGGGCGGTCGAGGGGCTCGGCCACGCCGGCCCCACGGGCGCAGCCGGCGTCAAGCGGGCGCTCAAGGATCCGGCCACGGCCGTCCGCGTCGCTGCGCTGCACGTGCTGGGTGCCGAAGGACGCCGCAGCGGCAAGGATGCCGCGCTCGTGGAGGCCCTGACCGCAATCGCCAGGCGGGAGGAGGGGCCGCCGTCCGTGTTCGCCCTGGCGGTATTGGTGCGCTGGGGACGCGAGCAGGCGCTCAACGACATCCTGAGTGCCGCGACCCTCCCGGACCCGGAGACCCGCATGGCCGCCCTCGGCGCGCTGGGCAAGCTCAAGCGCCCCGCGACCCTGTCCCTGCTCACCCAGGCGGTCTATGATCCAGACCCGTCCGTCCGGGCCTTCGCGGCCGGGGCACTCGGCGAGTTCGGCAGTCCGGCAGGCGCAAGCGCGCTGACGCACTTGCTGAGCGACGAGAGCCCGCGCGTCCGCAGCGTCGCCGCGGCCAGCCTAGGACGTCTCGGGATTGCCTCCCTGCGGCCGCTCCTGTGGCAGGCGGCCCGCGATCCCGTCGAGCTGGTCCGCACGGGCGTGGTCGAGGGCCTGCTCCGGCAGGGTGACCAGGAGATTCTCCTGGTCGCCCAGGAGCTCACGAAGCACCCGGACCCGTCGGTCCGGAGCGCGGTTGGCCAGGCCCTGGGCATCCCCGGACAGAAGCGGGCGATCGCGCTGCTGGAGGCGCTGCTCCGGGACCCACAGCCCCAGCCGCGCCTGGCAGCGGCGCGCGCGCTGGGACGGATCGGCAGGCATGAGGTCGTGCCGGCCCTGAAGCGCGCGCTGCAGGACACCGACGTCGTGGTCCGTATCGCGGCGGCTGGCAGCCTGGCGAAGGTGCTGGCTGGAGGCAAGTAACGCCCCTCAACCCATGAAGCGGGGAAAGAACCCTATGGTCAAGCTGGTGGGAATGCTCATCCTGGTAGCCGCGGCCTTTTTTGTGGGCTACTACGTCGGACAGCGGTCACTCGCGGATCTGGAGAAGACGGTGGCCGAGCTGTCACGCTCCTTCCTGGACAAGACGCTGGGCCTCCAGCGGAACTTCCGGTTCCGCCAGTCGCTGCTCGATGCAAAGGCCCAGGTGGTGCAGGCCAAGTCTGAATTGCTCGACCGGAACTACGGGAACGCTGCGAAGGAGCTCGCGGTCGCCGTCGAGGATCTGCAGAAAGCAGCCGAGGCGGAGCGAGACACGGGGAAGCCCTCGAAGGTAAAGCCGCTGACCGTCAAGGCGCGGGAGGCGCACCTTGAGCTGACGATGGGGAAATCCCTCCCGCGGGCCCGGCTCGACGAGATCCAGCAGGAGCTGGACGATCTGCTCGCGGGCAACTAGCGCCTACACGCTCGCGGTCTTCTTCTTCCAGGCCGCCAGGATGCGCTCGGCCCGCATCTTCACCACCAGGTCGGGGTCCTGCATCAGGGGCTTGATCGCTTCCCGCCCCCGCTCGTCACCGATCTTCTCCAGCGCCGCCGCCGCCGTCAGCCGCGTGAACCAGTCCTTGTCCTTCGTCTTCTCGATGAGCGGCTCGACCGCCCGCCGGTCCCCAATCCGCCCCAGCGCGATGATCGCCTGCCGGCGGATCCGCTCGTCCTTGTCCGCGAGCGCCGCGATCAGCCGCTCCACGGCCGGCTCGCCCAGTTCCACGAGGGCGTCCGTGGCGTCCTCCCCGAACTCGTCGCTCCGGAGCTGCTGGACGAGCGGCTCCAGGACCCGCTCGTCCTTAATCTTGCCGAGCGCGCGGATCGCGAACTTCCGCACATCCCAGTCCCGGAGCTGCTTGACCAGGAGGTCCACCGCCGGCGAGCCGACCTGACCGAGCGCCTCCACAGCGACCTCGCGGACCTGCCAATCCCCGTCCCGGAGCGCGCGGACAAGAGGCTCGACGCACCGCTCGTCGCCCATCTCGCCCAGCGTGATGACGGCCTCGCGGCGGATCGCCCAGTCGGGATCCTTGAGCAGGTCAATCTGGATCTGAATCTCATCCTTGACCTCCTCCTCCTCGACCGCCTCCGCTTCGGCCGGCTCGGGTTCCTCGGGCCCGGTCGCCTGGGCCTCGGCGGGTCCGGAGGGCATGGCCAGCGCGTCGGCGACGCGGTCCGCCAGCTCATCCGTCACGGCCTCGCCTTCGGGCTCGAAGAAATCCTCAGACTTCTTCTCCTCTTCCGTCATGCCCTTCCTCCCCTGCCGTTCCGTCCGGTGTGCCCGCGAGCGCGCCGGCTCACGCCTGCGCCGGGGCCGCCGCCTTCTGCTTCTTCATCGCATGCTGCTTGCGTAGCGCGAGCTTCCGCCGCCGCCGTTGCGCCCGCTTCAGGCGCTTGCGCAGGGCCCGGAGCGACGCATCCGCCTCCGGATTCTCGCTCCCGGCCAGCCGCTCGCGCACCCGCTTCTTCAGCCGTGCCTCGTCCGATTCCTCGCCGGTCTTCTTCGCCATATCAGCCCCCTCTTTCCTCGGTCAACGATGCAGCAGCGAGTCAGAAGGCTACCAGTCTATGCGAGCCTCCCGAACCCTGTCAACACAACGACCATCGCGACGCGGACCACAGGGCCGGACGCGAGGGCAGCCTGAGGAGGCGCGCGGAAGCGGGGACGCGATGGGTCAGGACAGCGAGTTGGCGAAGGCCAGGTCGAGGCGCCGCTGGGCCGCCAGAATATCGGCGACGCGGCGGGAGCGGCGCTCCCGGTAGAAGTCGCTCGGCAAGAGCGGCAGGCCGCGGTCCCGCCGCGCCTCGATTGGAGCCAGCCACCACCCGGCGGGGCCGCCCACGGCATCGAGCGGCGCGAGGCTGGAGACCGGACGCATCTCACCAGCCGCCGGGTCGTCCCAGAGCAACGGACCTGCGTGCCCGACGACCTCCAGTTGCACGGCCGCGACGCCAGATGCGACCAGGCCGAGTTGGCGGGCCGCTCCGTAGGAGAGGTCAATGATGCGCCCGTTCGCATAGGGGCCCCGGTCGTTGATCCGAACACGCACCTGCCTGCCGTTCTCCGCGTTCGTCACGCGCACCACCGTCCCGAACGGCAGCGTGCGGTGCGCTGCGGTCAAGGCATGCATGTCGTAGACCTCGCCGCTCGCGGTCAGCCAGCCGTCGAACTCGTCTCCGTACCAGGAGGCAACCCCGCGCTGCTTGATTCCCAGATCCATGTCCACCGCCCCTTTCGGCAGGAGCGTGCACGCCGGAAGGAGCAGGCCGCACAGGGCCGCCAGCACCCAGACGCGGCGGCAATACGTTCGTGTACTCACAGACTCCTCCGATCGTTCTCAGACCAAGTCGGTCCCTCGGCGCTGCGCAACAACGGGGATGAATCGTGGATGAGGCCGTGAGGACGAGAACCCGAACGCGCCGGATGTCAAGACCGGCCGAAAGACGATCGAGGTGGCCCGACTCTAACAAAGCGCCGAGCGCGAAGTCAACCCCCTCGTTCGAAGAATCTCCCGAGAGGAGACAAATTTTGTCGCGGATTCGGAAGGGCTCGCTTCTTGGGTAGGAATAACTACGTTTGCGTAGAAAAAGCTATAGAGAGGATGGGCACCACCGCATGTCCACCCAGAGGAGACTACTGAGCTTGCTGGTAGAAGCGGTCTTCGATCGCAAGGGAGAAGTGCACACTGCGGTTCTTGGCCCAGCAGGCCTCGCTGTGCTCCGTGCAGACCGGCCGGTCCTTGCCGTAGCTGGTGGTCCGGATGAGCACGGCGGCGAGGCCGAGCGCTTCCAGGTACGACTTCACGCTCTGCGCCCGCCGCTCTCCCAGCACCAGGTTGTAGTCCGCAGTTCCGCGCTCGTCACCCCGCCCTTCGAGCAGGAGTTGCCAGCCGTCCTTGCTCTTCAGCCGGCCTGCGTTGACCTCAACGAGATCCCGGGCGTCTTCGCGCAGGTGATACCGATCGAAGTCGAAAAGAATATCGAACATGAAGGGGGACAGCGGCTCCACGACCGCGGCTGGCGGTGGCGCGGGCGCCGCTTCAGCCACCTGCTCTTGCGCAGCGGCCACCTCCTGCGGAGGAAGGGGAGGGGGAGGGGCCGGGACCGGAGCCGGGGGCTCCTCGATCCGCTCCTCCTTGACCGGGCCCAGCCGGACATTGCTGGGCTTCTCCTCCATCGAGTCCGCGACCGTCCCGTGCTCCACCGCAGTGCAGCCGGTCAGCAGCGCGGCGAAACCCAGCGCTCTCAGAACAAAACCCCACATGCAGACTTCCGACGCGAGCGGCCGACCCGCGGTCTCACCTTAGGAGTCGCCTGGCCTGTGTCCTCCCGCACTGTACCATAGGCAGAGCCCCCGATCCAGACCTGTTCGGCCAGAACCCAAGCGCCGTGGACGCCCGTGCCTTGACCGCGGCCCGGCTATCCGGGCCGATCCCCGCAGCGGCTCCCGCGGGCGCCCTACAAGACGCCGGGTGACGAATGCTAAAATGAAAGCGCGGAGCGGTGTCGCGTTTCAGACCTAAGGAGGGCACGCCATGCGTACACCTACAATCATCCACTACGGGGCAGCTCTGCTGCTGGTGGCCTCGCTCGCGGGTTGCGCCACAGCTTCGGGCGGGAGCGGTCAGGCTTCGGGCGCGGCGGCCACGTCGGATCCAGCCAGCCAAGCGTTCTACTATCGCCAACAGGCAGCCGAACTCACTGAGCTGGCCAACCGCCTTGAGCTTGAAGCCCAGTGGTACGCGCGCCGCCATGGGGAGGAATCCGAGCCGGCCAAACGGGCCCGGGAGATGGCCAAGGAAATGCGCTTGGCTGCCGAGGAGGCCGATCAGCTCGCGCGGGAATAGCGGAGCCAGGTGCCGCACAACCAGGTGTATTGACCCGCAGGGTCCGTCTGGAGAGGCGCGCGGGGATCGGGACCTACGGAATCTGTGTCGTCCCGTAAGCCAGTGACAGATGGGAACATACGGTCTCACGCCGCACCCGCTCGCACTTGACCCACGACGGCGCAAGCGCGCCGTCCCCTTGCGCCGGGCCGATCGCGGATAGCCTGTCTGGCACCGGCCCTCCGTCATGAACGCGACGGAGGGCGGCCAACTCGCCCTGCTTCTCGATGAGACACTGCTGCGTGGCTTCAGGCAGCGTGTACCTCGCCGTGCAATAGGCGGTCATCGCGCGAGCCAGCCGCGCATAGGCCACCTCCCGCTCCTGGAGCGCATCCTGGACGATCGGGGCCGGACCGCCCGATGCCGCACAACCCCAGAGCAATCCCAGGCCGACCAGCAAGCCGCTTGTTCCGCGCCTCATTTCCCAGTTCCTGAACGTCGTCGGGCCACGCCGGGTTCAGCTCGCCCGGCTTCCCGCTCGCACGCCCCACCAAAAAAAAACGCCCTTCCGGCCAGCCGTCACGTGACACCGGCCAAAAGGACGCCCTTGTCCGCTTGCCGCCATGAACCCCGCGGGCGCGGACGCCGTTGTCCGTGTCCCGGAGGCCTTGATCAGGTGCGCCTACTATAGGACAGGCGGCCGTCGCCTGTCAAAGGTGAATTTCGGGTCAACGCCGCAGGCGGAGCAGGGCCAGGGAGCGCCCCTCCAGCTCGTAGCGCTCGCCGCCCTTGAAGACCGTGACCCGCTTGCCGCGGTCGGGGGACGCCGTGTCCAGGAGCGGCTCCCAGCGGACGCCCCGCCGGTGGGCCGGCAGCGTGAAGGGCAGGGATTCGTGGTGGGCGTTGAGGAGCACGAGCAGCGTGTCGTCCACGATCGGGCGGCCCTTCGCGTCCGGCTCCTCGATTGCATCTCCGGCCAGCCGCATGCCGAGGCAACGGACGTAGCCCTTGCTCCATTCGTCGTCGGTCATCTCCTTCCCGTCCGGATTGAACCAGGCGACGTCCTTGACCTCCGACCCGCGGATGCGCCGCCCCTGGAAGAATCGCCGGCGCCGGAGCACGAGATGTTGCTGCCGCAGCGCGATCACGCGCCGGACGAAGGCCAACAGCTCGCGCCCCACCCGCGTGAGGTGCCAGTCGTGCCAGCTCAGGTCGTTGTCCTGGCAGTAGGCG
>CAZTUO010000084.1:0-11046 GCA_964616355.1 uncultured Nitrospira sp. | reverse complement strand
GGCTCGCTCGTCGTGGTGATGGGGCTGGTGCTCTGGATGGCGTCCTGATGGCCTGGCTGGTGGATCATCTCGTCACGTGGATGGCGGTCCTCCCGCTCGCGGGCGTGGGGCTGCTGGCCTTCCTCGAGCATCCGCAGGCCCTCCGGCGCGTGGCTCTGGCCTTCACGCTCCTGGATGTCCTGCTCGCGCTGGTTCTGTGGCACGGGTTCGATCCGTCGAATCCGGCTCCCCAGTTCGTGGACCGGGTGCTCTGGATGCCGACCTTCCATGTCCACTACGCCGTCGGGGTGGATGGCATCAGTCTGCCGCTGCTGCTCCTGACCTCGTTGCTGTCCCCGCTCTGCGTGCTGTGCTCCTGGCGGGAAATTACCACGCACCTCAAGGTGTTCCTGATGCTGATCCTGCTGGTCGAAGCCTCGATGATCCTGGTCTTCGCCGCCATGGACCTGTTCCTCTTCTTCATGCTCTGGGAGACCACGACCATTCCCATGTACTTCATCATCGGTCTGTGGGGGGGCTGCCAGCGGATCCAGTCCGCCATCAAGTTCGCCCTGTGCAGCCTCACCGGCAGCCTGTTGCTCCTCGTCGGCATCCTGGCCCTGTATCTGGAGGGCGGCCACACCTTCGACCTGCACGAGCTGGCGGCGCGGCACGTCGGCGTCGAGGTCCAGCGGTGGATCTTCGCCGCGCTCTTCGTCGCGTTTGCGATCAAGACCCCGATGGTGCCGTTCCACGCCTGGCTGCCTGATGCGCATACCGAGGCGCCGACGGCCGGCAGCGTGCTCCTGGCCGGCGTGTTCTTGAAGATGGGCGGCTACGGATTCATGCGGATCTGCCTGCCGGTCCTTCCCGAGGCCACCGCCGCCGTCACGCCGCTGGTCCTCTGGCTGTCGGTGCTCGGCATCCTGTACGGGGCGTACATGGCCCTCGCGCAAGCCGACCTGAAGCGGCTGGTCGCCTACTCCTCGATCGCCCACATGGGCTTCGTCACGCTGGGCATCTTCGTCGCGAATACGCAGGGGCTGCAAGGCGCGTTGCTCCAGATGGTCAATCATGGGGTCACGACCGGGGCGCTGTTCCTGGCGGTGGGGCAGGTCTACGAGCGCACCCACAGCCGGATGATTGCGGACTACGGCGGGTTGGTGCGGCTCATGCCCCGCTTCACGGTGTTTCTGTTCGTGTTCGCAGTGGCCTCCTTCGGCCTGCCGGGCACGAACAATTTCATCGGGGAGTTTCTGGTCCTCGTGGGCACGGCCACGCGCAGCTATCCCATGGTGATCCTGGCTGTCGGGGGGATCCTGCTCGCGGCGGCGTATATGCTCTGGATGGTCCAGCGCGTGGCGATGGGGCCGGCCCACCCGGTCGGTCCCGGCCCGCTGCCCGATCTGGACCGGCGCGAGATGGCCATCTTGATTCCCTTGATCGTCCTGGTCTTCTGGGTCGGGCTCTATCCGCGGCCGGTGTTGGGGTTGATGGAGGCCAGCATCACCCTCCTGGTGGACCATCTCCCGGTGGCGCGCAGCGGATAGCGAGCACGCGGCAGGGCACCATGAAAAAAATCGAACTCATCGTGGAAGGAGACCTGCTCCGGCACGTCGAGGATCTGCTGGACCGGATCAAGGTCACGGGCTATACCGTGATTCCCAACGTCGCGGGCAAGGGGCACCACGGGGTGCACGAGAGCGGGCACCTCTTTAACGAGGTGCACAGTCAGGATTTGATCATGACCGTGGTGCCCGAGGAGCTGGTCGACGCGATTGTCGCGGGGGTCCTGCCCCTCTTCGAGAAGCATCCGGGTGTCATGTTCATTTCCGACGTCACGGTGGTCCGTCCCGGATCCTTTCAGACGTAGGGGGCGCTTCTCACCCGATGCCGGATGCGCAGCCCCAGGTGCTCTTCGGTTGGCCGGCGCCCGTCGTGGCCACGGCCATTCTGGTGGCCACTTATGCCCTGATCGTGGCGGACCGGCTCAATCGCGCCGTAGTGGCGTTGCTCGGCGCCAGCCTGGTCATCGCCTCCAGGGTCCTTGACCAGGACCGGGCCATCCGAGGGATTGATTTCAACACCATCGGCCTGCTCGTGGGCATGATGATCCTGGTGGCGATCATGAAAGAGACGGGCGTCTTCCAGTTCCTGGCCGTCAAGGCGGCCAAGGCGGCCCGCGGGTATCCCTGGGGCATCGTGGCGATGCTGGCGACCGTCACCGCCGTGATCTCCGCGTTTCTCGACAACGTCACCACGGTGCTGCTGGTGGCGCCGGTGACCCTGCACATCGCGAACGAGCTGCGCCTCGATCCGTACCCCCTGCTGTTCGCCGAGGTGAACGCATCCAATGCCGGGGGCACCGCGACGCTCATCGGCGATCCACCCAACATCATGATTGGCTCGGCCGCGGGCTTGAGCTTCAACGACTTCGTCCTCCACCTGACCCCGCTCATCATCCTGGTGTTCCTCGCTACCCTCGGGCCGCTTTGGCTGGTCTACGGCCGCCATCTCGCCGTCGCAGAGGACGCCCGGGCGCGGCTGCTGGCCTTCGACGAGTACAAGGCCATTACCGACTGGCCCTTGCTCTGGCGGTCGCTGGTCGTCTTCGGGTGTGTGTTGGCGGCCTTCGTGCTGGCGCGCCTCCTCCACCTGGAGCCGGCCACCATCGCGCTCGCCGGCGCGGGGGGCCTGCTCTTGCTCGTGACCCTCGGCCTGGGGCGGGAGCAGGCGGCGCAGAAGCTCCACGAGATCTTCAGCCAGATCGAATGGGTGACGATCTTCTTCTTCTGCGGTCTCTTCGTGATCGTGGCGGGTGTGGAGCACGCGGGGCTCCTCAAGGTGCTCGCGCGGTGGACGTTGGACTTCACGAGGAACGACTTCACCCTCACCGCGCTCGCTGTCCTGTGGGTCTCCGCGTTCCTCTCCGCCTTCATCGACAACATTCCCTTTGTGGCGACCATGATCCCGATGATCAAGGACATGCTCCCCGCCTTTCAGGAGGCCGGGATCCCGGCTGACCGCCTGACCGGCCTCTGGTGGGCCCTCTCGGCCGGGGCGTGCCTGGGCGGCAACGGGACGTTGATCGGAGCCTCGGCCAACCTGGTCGTGGCCGGGATCGCGGAACGGAACGGGATTCCCTTCCGATTCTTCCCGTTCATGAAGGTGGCCTTTCCGATCATGCTGCTCCAGGTGGGGATCAGCATGGGGTATCTCTGGCTCCGATACCTCTGACCGCTGCGCGGGGTCCGCTCGAGCCGCGGCCTTCACCTTGACCCGCGCGACCCGGGACGCTAAGGTGTCAGGGGCCAGGCGGGACGAGCCCAGTCCGGAGAGGAGGCGCGCATGAGAGGTCAGCCCAAGAGACGGGGGCCGCAAGGCGCGGCAGATGGAGCGGGATCCGGGGAGGCCCCGCTGGTCGGCGTCCTCGGAGGGAGCAGGAGCGACTTCCCGGTCCTGGAACAGGCGGTGGCGGTGCTGACTCAGCTCGGCGTGCCCAGCGAGCTGCGGGTCGTCTCCGCGCACCGCACCCCGGACCGGCTCTTCGACTACGCCGCGCGCGCCCACGAGCGGGGGATCGAGGTCCTCATCGCCGGGGCGGGCGGCGCGGCCCACCTGCCCGGCATGCTGGCGGCCAAGACGCATCTGCCCGTGATCGGCGTGCCGATTCCGACGGAGCCTCTGCGCGGCCTCGACTCCTTGCTCTCGATCGTCCAGATGCCGCGCGGCGTGCCGGTGGCGACCGTCGCGATCGGCGGCGGCGAGAACGCCGGCCTGCTCGCGGCCCAGATCCTCGCGGGACACCGCAAGGACGTGCGGGAGCGGCTCATCGAGTACCGCCGCGCCCAGACGCAGGCGGCTGTTGCCTCCTCCCCCGAGAGGCAGCCGGCGCGCCCGGCCGGTAGGGGGCGGCAGAAGCGCTAGCGATGGCGGACCGGATCGAACCCGGCGCGATGGTGGCGGTCCTGGGCGGGGGGCAGCTCGGGGCCCTGTTCGCCGCGGCGGCCCGGCGGCTCGGCTACCGCGTGGCGGTCTGGGATCCCGACCCCGAGGCGCCGGCGCTGAAGGGAGCCGACCGGCCGCTCTGCGCCCCCTTCACGGATCCGGGGCCGCTCGGCGAGCTGGCCGGCGCGGTACGCGCCGCGACCTACGAGTGGGAAAACATTCCGGTCACGACCGCGGCGGAGCTGGAACGCTGCCTGCCGCTCCGTCCCTCTGCCCGCATCCTGCAGCTCCTTCAGAACCGGCTCGAGCAGAAGACCTTCCTAGCCGGGCACGGGCTTCCGGTGGCCCCCTTCTGGGCGGTCCGCGCGCCGGCCGACCTGCGCGCGGCCGAGCGGCTTGGCTTCCCCTGCCTCTGTAAAACAACCACCTCGGGCTACGACGGCAAGGGCCAGTGGCGGCTAACCGGCCCGGCCGAGGTGGAGGCGCTCGCCGCCCGGCTGTTCGCGCAGCCGCCCGGCGAGGGGCCGGCCCGCTGGATCCTCGAGCGGTTCCTCGCGTTCGAGCAGGAGCTGTCGGTCCTCGTCGTGCGCGGGCTGGACGGGGAGCGCCGCACCTACCCGGTGGTGCAGAACGTCCACGAGGGCGGCGTCCTCCGGCTCACCCGCGTCCCGGCGCCCGTGGACGAGGCCACGGCCCGGCGGGCGCAGGAGCTGGCGGGCGCGGTCGTGGAGGCCCTCGGCGGCGTGGGGGTCTTTTGCGTGGAGCAGTTCCTGATGCCGGACGGCAGCCTGATCGTCAACGAGGTGGCGCCGCGCCCGCACAACTCGGGCCACTACACGCTCGACGCCTGTACGGTCTCGCAGTTCGAGCAGCAGGTGCGGGTCCTCTGCGGCCTCCCGCTCGGGGAGGTCCGGCTGCTCTCGCCGGCGGCGATGGTGAACCTGCTAGGCGACGACCTCACCCGGGCGACCGCCGGTGAGGGACTCGCCGCGCTGCTGGGCTGGCCCGGCGCCGCGCTCCACGTCTACGGCAAGACGCCCATCCGCCCCGGCCGCAAGATGGGCCACGTGACGTTCCTGGCCGAGAAAGGCGAGGAAGCGTGGGCCGCGGCGACGGCGTTCCGGCGATCGCTGGAGCACTGAGCAACGATTCGCGGCAATGGGTTCAAGAGCGGGGCAGACCCGGGTTGTCGGACTAAACCCAAGTACTCTGGCCGGCAGCAATCCGATCGGGACAATCAGCACGATCGCCAAGCTGGCGAGCATGACAGGATGCCGGCTATCCTGCCGCCAGGCTCTCGCCCAGCTTCCCTCCCGCCGCCGTAGGAAGACTGCCCCGGAGGTGTTCGCCCCAATCTGATCGCCCAAGGCATAGAAATACGGGATATACAATCCTTCTGTCCCGTAAACGTCAATTCCCATGAGCCTGCTTCCCCAGTCAACCATCCAGGGCACTACCATCCTTCCCAGCCTGCCCCGGCATAAGCCTCCGCGAGAGAGCCTCCAGCACGATTGTGCCTCTGGCTGTGTGCCGTCCTGGTGTGTCCACTGACGCATGGTTCCTCCGTGGATGCCTCGAGGCGCATGGCTTAGGGGACAACATCGAAGAGAGATGAAAACGAGAAGCCGTGGATCGTGTCTGGTTTCCCGCCCTCTGTGCAGGCTTGAACCGCCAATTTCTCCCCCGCTGCCTCGGCAATGTCGGCCATCGCCTGCTCCAGATTTGCTTCCAATTGCACTTCCTTCCGCTGTTGCTGCTCGGGCCGATGGCCAGCCAACGCTTTACCCGGCACCCTGATCCTGAGCGCATCGTCGGTCCAGATAAGCCCCTGGCAGTCTCTTATTTGCACGGCATCCAGGTGTACCCGGACAGGCCGGAACGCCCAGCCGAAAATCTCCGCGCCCCCATACCAGAGTGGAACGTCGGTGGTGGCATCTACGGCGAGAAACGCACCGACAGCCGCTGGATTCCAGGCAGTGGCTGCGCCTATTGCGATTGTCCACGCCGACACGTGCAGAAGCCAGCCGGTTAGCCAATATTGCCAGCGGACCTTCCCGTAGTCATGCACGAGCCCGGTGACCACGATATCAGCTCCTGTCTCCTCACCGAGCGCTCGGATTTGCGCGTCGGTCAGCGGTGCTCCTGGGCGACCAATATCCGCAAGGAGGCGCCGGGTATCCTCGAAGGGGACGACGGTCACTCCTGGTTGCTTCGCCAGATGCGCTGTCAGGAAGCGCTGGGCCCTGACCTCGATCTCCTGCTTCAACTGGGCTAACAAGACGGCGTCCGTCTCCGCCGACGGAGCCTCCTCGAACGAGTAGATCTGCGAGCTCGTGGTGATCGGCGCCTCCAAGATGATCGGCCCCACGACAATGCGCAAGGGCGGCAATGGTGAGGCCGGCGGTTGTCCTTCCAGCGTGCTGCAGCTCACGAGCACTCCACAGAGGATGAGCCTTCCAATGACAGATGCGGTCTGAGAAGTTATCAGCCAGGTGCCAGGCATCGTCACCCCTCTCGGTGGGGATCCCCCATCCGTGACTGGGCGAACAGGGATCGCGCACACCTCGTGTGGCGCGCCCCGCGCCCCGCGCGAGCGGCCAACAGTCATGGCTTGGCCTGAGCGACAGAAAAGCTTGCTGCAGAGGAGTGGGAGTGTTACGCAACGAGAGGAGGATGAAATGGCAGGGTGACGGGACCCGGCGGGGCCGCCGTTGGAGCCTCGATGGCCAGCCCCTGGATAGGGCAGCAGGTTGCAAGGGCCGCGTTGGGTACCGACACGAAGGCGAGGTGGCAGGGACAGCCATCGTCGCCTATCTGGCCCATGTCCACAGTTTGGGTCACTGACTGGCTCCACCCAGTCGGCGACGCGTGAGACGAGGCGATGGGCCACTCATCTCGACACGTCCAGCCGGTTAACTGGATCACTAGCAGCAGGATGAATCCGGTCACGAACAGTCTTGTCTGCGGTCGTGACGCCATCAGGGATGACTCGCTTTAGTTGAGATAATGGCCAGGGACGATTCGATCACCAGTCAGACTCCCACCGGCGATAGCGCCGCGGGGCGAAGAAGCGCACCTCCGGCCGCTTAAAGAGGCCGATCAGGGCCATGCCCGCCACGAACCCGCCGATGTGCGCGAAGAACGCGATCCCACCGCCCCCGCGCCCGAGCGACATCCCGCCGCTCAGCACCTGCATGACGAACCACAGGCCGAGCACGAGGGCGGCGGGCACGTACATGATCCGGGAGAAGATCCCGAGCGGCACCAGCACGAGCACGCGGGCGTGCGGGAAGAGGAGCAGGTAGGCGCCGAGGACGCCGGAGATGGCTCCGCTCGCGCCGACCATGGGCACGGTGGAGGTCGGGTCGATCAGCCCGTGGCTGAGCGCCGCCAGGACGCCGCAGGTCAGGTAGAACGCCACGAACCGCGCGTGCCCCATCACGTCCTCGACGTTGTTGCCGAAGATCCAGAGGTAGAGCATGTTGCCGATCAGGTGCATCCAGCCGCCGTGGAGGAACATGCTGGTGACGAGGCTCGCGTAGGACGGGCCGCCGACCCATTCCGGGGCGACCGAGGCGTGCCCGAGGAACAGGGCCGGGATCGCCCCGTACCGGCGCACGAACAGCTCGGCGGCGTCCTCCGGGAGGGAGACCTCGTAGAAGAAGACGAGCACGCAGGCGGCGATCAGCGCGATGGTCACCACCGGCGTGATCGTCGTGGGATTATCATCGTGCAGGGGGATCATAAAGGCCGTGACGCGGGCCGCGAGACACGTTCTCCGTCACGCGTCACTTGGCGCGGGGTTGCCATCTCAACGGGTCCAACGGTTCGGGCGCGTCCGGTCCCAAGGGGACCGAGAAGCCTGCCGCGTGGCGGTGGCCGCCCCCGCCATAGACGGTGGCGATCGCGCCGACATCCGCGCCGTCCGGCTGAGAGCGAAGGCTATAGTAGCGCCGGCGGTCCCGGTCGTGCCAGACGATGCAGAAGGGATGTCCGGGGGAGAGGCGCTCGCCGAGCTGGCTCGTCAGCACGGCGCTCTGCACGGCCGGAACGGTCGCGCCGTGAAAGGAGACCAGCACCGCCCCGGCGGCGATCTTGCCGACCAGCTCCCGCTCGTAGCGCAGGATGGCCTGCCCATCGGCCTCCAGCCGGTCCTGGCGCAGCCTGTCCCAGACCTCGAAGTCGTAGGGGTAGGAGGCGAGCGCGGCGTTGATCTCCCGGCTGGCGGGCAGCGCCCACTCCCACAGGTCCTTGTCCTGCACGTACTGGAGCAGCCAGGGGACCGGCTCCCGATGCGCCCATTCCCAGGCCATCACGGCGCCGGATTTCTTCTCCTCGAAGCGCGCGTAGGGCAGGCCGGCGAGCGCCTGCTGGGCGGTCACGTGGTGGTCCAGCACGAGCAGGCTCGCCGCCTCCTTGGCCAGGGCCTCGAGCGTCTCCCGCGGATAGCTGAAATCTACGATCACGACGTGGCGCCCGGCCAGCCCGGGCGGTGGGGGGAACCCGTGCTTGACGGCGACGTACTGCGCGGCGGGAAACCGCTTCCACAGGGCCCAGGCGGCCCCGAACCCGTCGGCGCAGTCCGCATGGTACAAGACCACCTCGGGGGTGGGCGAGGGCTCCGGATGACCAGCGAGCGGGCTCATAGCTCAGGTGGCTCAGGATACCACGATCGCCCGCCGGGACCAACACCCCATCCGGCGGGCTCAGGGACGCGGCCGGCTGGCCGGGCTGCCGCGGAGGCGTCCTACGCGGAGTCGCCGACCACGGCGGGGTGCGGCACGGTGTTCAGGCGGTCGATGAGCTGCCGCAACCGGCCGGCGCTCTTCCGGTTGTAGTGGAAGACCAGCCGAGGGAGGTGCTGCAGCTCCGGCTCGTCGTGCTCGCCGGGGAGCGGGCCGCCCTGCTCGAACTGGCCATCTGCGAGGAGGTCGGCGAACTCCTCGTTGATCCGAGCGAGCAGGGCCTCGGGCAGGGGGTGCTTCATCCGGACGACGAGGTGCCGGTGCACGAACCGGATCGAATGGTAGTTGCGGTAGAAGGCCTCGATCTCCTCGACCGCGTCCTCCGCCGAGTCGAAGATCTTGAACAGGCACAGATCCTCTTCGTTGATGAGCTGGCGGGCCAGGAGCTGGTCGGTCAGGAACTGGCGCCAGTGGTCCCAGTAGTCGCAGCCGGGGGCCTGCAGGCAGACATAGGGTTGGGGCGCGCTTTTCCCGGTCTGGGCGAGGGTCAGCACCTCGAACCCCTCGTCGTGCGTGCCGAACCCGCCGGGGAACATCGCGGCGGCGCAGCACTCCTTGACGAACATCAGCTTGCGGGTGAAGAAATACTTGAACGTCACCAGCTTGGGGTCGTCGGCGATCACGGCGTTCGCGCCTTGCTCAAACGGCAGCATGATGTTGACGCCGAAGCTGTGCTCCCGGCCGGCGCCTTCCTGGCAGGCGCGCATGATCCCGTCCGCGCCGCCCGTGATCACCATGTAGCCGCGCTCGACGAGGCGCCGGCCGAAGCGGACCGCGAGCTGATAGTTGGGGTCATTGGGCTGGGTGCGCGCCGAGCCGAAGACGCTGACCTTCGGACGGTGGCGGTAGGGCGCGAAGACCTTGAGCGCGTAGCGCAGCTCCTTCAATGTCCGGTGGAGAATCTTGAGGTCGAGGTTGTCGAGGGGGCTGTCCCGCAGCTTGAGCACCGCCTCCAGCATGTGCTTCTGCAGCACCTTCCGGAGGCTGTCGTCCCGTTCGTCCAGCAGCGCCTGTACCTGGCGAAGAATCTCCTGATCCGTCATGGTGGCTCGGCCGGCCCCGATCTCCGCCCCCGACCGCTCTGCCCTGCGCAACCCGGCGCGCGCCTCTCAGGAGATCGGAGTTGAATCTTACCAGGTCGCTCCCCTTCGGTCAAAAGGGAGGCGCGATCCGTGGGGCTGCGACCGTCTCCGCCCTTGTCAAGGAGGAGGGCGGACGACTAGACTACGACCCGTTGGCCGCACCCGACCCCCGGAGCTGGACATGGCCGCCCCGGATCACAGTTTCGTCGTCCGCGCGGCGCGTCTCGCGCGCCATGGCCTCGGCCTGTCCGTGGACGTCTATCAGCCGGACCTCTGGGAGCTGCTCGCGGCGCTGGATCGGGAAGGGCTCTGCGCCGACTACCTGGAGCTGTTCAAGGCACCGACGCCGGTCCTGGAGGCGGTCCGGCGCCGACTCCCGGCGCTGCCGCTCGAGTATCACGCCGAAGGGCTCTGGCTGACGCAGCCGGACTGGGAGACGGCCTATCCATGGGAAGCGGAGGTCGCCGCCGCCGCCGCCCACCTGCGTGTGCTCGGCAGCGCGTGGCTGACCCATGAGTGCGCGGCCAAGCAGATGGCCGGCTACGCGTTCGGAACCTATCTGCCGCCGCTGTTCACCCGGGCGAGCGCCGCGGTGACGGCGCGGCACGTGCGGCGGCTCCAGGCCCAGCTCGACCGGCTCGTCTCCGCGGCACCGGGACGGGCCGCGCCGCTCGTCCTGCTCGAGATCCCGCCGCTCACCTACCTCGGATGGGGGGATCTGAGTCCGGCCGCCTTTTTCCGCCGAGTGGCGGAGCTGGCCCCCTGCGGGCTCGTGCTCGATCTCGGGCACGTCTGGACGCAGTACCGCTACTCGGGCGCGTGGCGACGGGTCGCGCTCCGCGACTACGTGGCTGACTTCCTCGAGGAGTTTCCCCTCGAACGAGTCATCCAGATCCATCTGGCCGGGCTCGCGGCGCACGAACGGGATCCTCAGGGGCAGGCGGCGGCCCCGCCCCGCTGGATTGACGCGCACGCGGCGCCGGTGCCCGAGGTGCTTTTCGACCTGCTCGCCCAGACGCTCGCGCACCCGGGGCTCGCGAACCTGAAGGGCGTCGCGTTGGAGGTGGACACGAAGGCGATCCCCGAGATCGTGCGGGAGTTCGGGCGCCTTCGCGACGAGTTCGGAGGCAGCGTGGCCGCGGCCACGCAACGGCCCGCCGCCGGAGCGGCGAGGAGCGCGAGGGCGAGGAGCCCGGCGAGCGCCCGCGTCACTGGTAGGGATCCTTCAGGCCGCCCGCGCCCGAGTAGGGGTCCTTGAGGTCGCCCGCGGCCCGATCGCCTTCCCGGGGAGC
>CAZTUO010000083.1:9476-11102 GCA_964616355.1 uncultured Nitrospira sp. | reverse complement strand
TGGCCTGGCCTTTGCCTCCGAGATCCCCGCGCTGCTGGAGGCCGTGCCGGGTGCGGCGATCGAGCCCCGGGCCGTCGCCCAGTATCTCACGTTCCTCTACGTGCCCGGGCCCGGCACGGTCTATCGGGACGTGCAGCAGGTGCGGCCTGGTGAAATGCTGATCGTGTCGCAGGGGCGGGTCGAGACCCGGCGCTACTATGACCCGGCGGCCGCCTGGCGGGCGGCGCGGCACCCGCCGGCTGCGTCGCCCCTCGATTGGGCGGAGCAGTTTCTGGAGCGGTTGGCGGACACGGTGCGAGCGCATCTCGTGAGCGACGTGCCCTTGGGGCTCCTGCTCTCCGGCGGGCTCGACTCCGGCTCGCTCCTGGCGATGATGCGGCGGGTCACGACCGGGCCGATCCGGAGCTTCTCGATCGGGTACGGCGCAGAGGCCGACCGCTCCTTCAACGAGCTGGACGCGGCGCGGCTCCTTGCCGAGCGGTTCGGCACCCTGCACCACGAGGAGCGCCTGACGCCAGACGCGGCGGCGCTCCTGCCCCGGATCGTCGCGGCGATGGGGGAGCCCTTCGCCGACGCCTCCGCGATTCCGACCTACCTCGTCTCCGCGGTGGCCCGTCGCTCCGTGACCGTGGCGCTCTCCGGCATCGGCGGCGACGAGCTGTTCGGCGGCTATCCCCGGTACCTCGGAGCGCGGGCGGCGCAGCGATACGCCCGGCTGCCGCGCCCGCTCCGTGCCTGGCTCGCGCGGCACGTCGCCCCGGCGCTCCCCGAGGGATCCGGCAGCCGGGACCAGCTCGGCCGGCTCAAGCGATTTCTCCGGCACGGGGACCGGCCGGTGAGCGAGCAGTACTGCCGGTGGATCACCTTCCTGCCGCCGGAGTGGGGACCGGACGCCTTCACGCCCGAGTTGCGGGCCGAGGGTGGATTCCCGGAATGGATCGGGGACTACGGCGCGCGCTTCGAGCGCTGGCCCGCCCCCGAGCCGTCCGACCGCGCCATGGGCCTGGATCTCCAGACCTATCTTCCGGACGACCTGCTCCGGATGGGCGACCGGCTGAGTATGGCCCATTCGCTCGAGTTGCGGGTGCCCTTCTGCGACCACCTGCTCCTGGCCTTCGCCCTTGGGCTTCCGCCCGAGGTGCGCTACGCGGGCTGGCAGCTCAAGGGCTTCATGCGCCGGGCGCTGGGCCCGGTCCTGCCACCCGCGATTCTGTCCAGGGCGAAGTACGGGTTCATGGTTCCGCTCGCGCGCTGGCTGCGCGAGGATCTGCGCGAGATGGTCGGGGATCTGCTGGCCGAGGACACCGTGAAGCGGCGCGGCTATGTCAGGCCCGAGTACGTCCGGTGGCTGGTGCGGGAGCATCAGGCCGGCCGGCGGAACTTCGCGGACCAGCTCTACGCGCTCCTGGTCTTGGAGCTGTGGCTCCGAAACCAAGTGACCAGCTCATAGCGAATGGCTGGCAGCTTGTGTGGTGTCCCGCAGGTTCGCGGCATCCTCGTGCCGGCGTTCGCCGGCAGGATGTGTCCCGGCTGTGTGCGGTTGGCTGCTCGCTCCGTGCGAAGTTTATGAAGATCGTCATGTTGGCGGAAGTCTCTGCTGCGGCGGTGATCGGCGGGGCGGAGCGT
>CAZTUO010000083.1:0-9462 GCA_964616355.1 uncultured Nitrospira sp. | reverse complement strand
CCTGCGGGAACAGGCGCTGGGGCTGCGCGCCCGCGGCCACGCGGTGCGCCTCGTCGCCCGCGCGCCTGAAGGAGACCCGCGCCCGGAGGTGCTCGTCGGCGACGTGCCGGAATACCGCTACGGCGTGTCGCGCCGGAGCGAGCCGGCGTTCGTGCTGTCCTCGCTCCGGCGCTCCCGCCAGGCCTTCGACCATGCCACCGATCGGCGGACGGTGGATGCCGTCGTCATCCACCAGTCGCTGGCCGGGCTGGGGGCCTTGCTCCACCGACGCGCGCAGGCGCGCGCCTGGATCTATGTCTGCCACTCCTTGGCGCATGAGGAGTACCGGACCCGCTCGCAACCAGGCGCGACCGCGCTCGAGCGGGCCCGACGGGTCCTGAACCTGCGCTTCCGGCTCTGGTGCGAGCGGGCTGTCCTCCGGCGGTGCGCGCCCGTGCTGGTGTTGAGTCGGTTCATGCAGGAGCGGGTGGGGGCCGTCCACGGGATCGCCGAGGACCGAATCCGGATCGTCCCCGGGGCGGCTGATCCGGCGCGCTTCCAGCCGCCCGACGATCCGGTCGAGGTCCGGCGGCGGCTCGGCTTGCCGCCGGGCAAGGTCCTGCTGTTCACCGTCCGCAATCTGGTCCCCCGGATGGGGCTTGAGGTGCTGGTCCGGGCGGTCGCCGCCCTCGGACCGGAGGGGCGCGATTGCCTGCTGCTGATCGGCGGGGAAGGGCCCCTGCGCCGGACCCTGGAGGCGGTCGTGGGCGAGCTGGGCCTGCAGGATCGCGTGCGGTTGCTGGGGTTCGTGTCCGAGGAGGCCCTGCCCGGGTATTACCAGGCGGCGGACCTGGTCGTGCTGCCGACCCAGGAGCTGGAGGGATTCGGGCTCGTGACGGTGGAAGCGCTGGCCTGCGGGACACCGGTGTTCGGAACTCCGGTCGGGGCGATCCCGGAAGTGTTGGCCCGCGTGGATCCGGGACTCGTCGCGGAGGGGGCGGACGCGGAGGCGCTGGCGAAGGGGATCCGGCGCCTCCTCTGCCGCTTCCGGGACCTCCCGGGCGAGCAGGCTCGCCTCTCGGAGAGAGGCCGGGCCCTCGTCGAGGCGGAGTACACGTGGGCGCGGCATTGCGAGCGGGTCGAGGCGATCCTACGTGAAGCGGTCGGGAAGGCCCAGGGCTCAGGGGCCGGCCTGAGCGCAGCCGGGGGATGACAGCGGTGTCGCGGACATGAAGGTCTGCCATATCATCACGAGGCTGGACCGCGGCGGAGCCGCCCAAAACACGCTGCTGACGGTCCTCGGCCATGACCGGACCCGCTATGAGCCGCTCGTGGTGGCCGGCGTGCCTGGCCGGTGGAGCGACCAGGGCGGCGACGAAGCGGCGGAGGAGAACTATCGGAGGCTCGAGCGGGCCGGGATTCGCTGGCAGGTCGTGCCCAGCCTCACGCGCGCGATTCATCCGGTCAAGGATCTCCAGACGCTCTGGCGGCTCACGGCGCTCTTCCGGCAGGAGCGCCCGGCGATCGTTCACACGCACACGTCGAAGGCTGGCGTGGTGGGACGGCTCGCCGCCTGGCTGGCGGGCGTGCCCGTCGTGGTGCATACGCCGCACGGGCACGTGTTTTACGGCCATTTCGGCCGGGCGGCTTCCCGGGCCTTCCTGGTGATCGAGCGGCTGCTCGCCCGGCGGACGACCTGGCTGATCGCCTTGACGGAAGCGGAGCGGGACGAGCACCTGGCGCGCGGCGTCGGCTGCCCGGACCGTTTTGCGGTGATCCCCAGCGGGATCGAGCTGGAGCGCTTCCGTCGCGCGACCGCCGCGCCCGGACGGCCGCCTCGCGGCGTGGCGCTCCCGCCGGAGGCGGTCGTGGTCGGGGCGGTGGGTTGGCTGACGCCGGTCAAGGGGCATCGCGTGCTAATCGAAGCGGTGGCGCGCCTCCACCGGACCCACGACCGGCTGCACCTGCTCCTGGTCGGAAGCGGCGCGCTCCGGGATGAGCTGGAGCGGCTGGTCGATCGACTCGGCCTCCGGGACCGCGTCCATTTCCTCGGCCACCGGGACGACGTCCCGGAATGCCTGGCCGCGATGGACCTGTTCGTCCTGCCCTCCTTGAACGAGGGCATGGGGCGTGCCCTCGTTGAGGCCATGGCTGCCGGGCGCCCGGTGATCGCCAGCCGGGTGGGGGGCGTGCCGGCGATCGTGGAAGACGGGGTCACCGGGCGGCTCGTGCCGCCGGGCGATCCCGCGGCGCTCGCCTCGGCGCTGGACGACCTCCTGCGCCATCCTGATCGAGCGCGCGCGCTCGGCGAAAGGGCGGCCCGGGCGATCGGCGAGCGGTTTGGGGTGGCGGCGCTGGCCCGCGGCGTCGAGCGGGTCTACGAGGAGGCCCTGCACGATGCCCTGGGATGCGTGACGGGTGACGCGTGACGAGGTGGGGGAAAAGCCATCCTTGGGCTTGGCGCCTGCTGGCGTGTTGGGTCGCTCTGAGCGGCCTGGCGGCCTCCGCCCAGGAGCCGGGCCGCGGTCTTCACCCCTCGGCCCCTACCCGACCTGCGGCCCGCGTCACCCCTCACGACTTCCAGCCGCTGGCGGCTGCCTTCCACGTGCACAGCACGATCAGCACGGGCGACCTCACGCTGGACGAGCTGGCGGCGCAGGCGGAACGGGCCGGGCTCGATGCGGTGGTCCTGACCGAGAACTTCGTGCTGCGCTACGAATACGGGCTCCCGCCGCTGCGCCGCGTGTTCAAGGGGACCGTCTCGCTGCCGTCCGTGCTCGAGTACGGGCTGGAGCAGTTCCTGGCCGACGTGGCGGCGGCCCAGGCGCGCCATCCGCGTGTCCTGCTCGTCCCCGGCGTCGAGGTCGTGCCGCACTATTTCTGGACCGGGTCGCTGCTCGACGGCACCCTGACCATGCACAACGCGCAGAAGAACGTGCTGGTCCTCGGGCTGGCGCAGGCGGCGGAGTACCGGGCGCTGCCGGCCAACGGCAACCCCGGCTCCTACCGCTATGGCTGGGAGGCGGCGGCGAACCTGGCGCCGGCACTCCTCTTGGTGCCAGCCACCTGGCTCTGGGTCCGCCGAACCGACCGGGTGGGGCCGGTCGGCCGGGTCGTGTCTCGGCAGGGCTCGCGGCACCGCGGCGCGGCGCTGCTGCTGACCGCCTTGGGCGGATTCCTGCTGTGGAACGGCTGGCCACCCGGCGCGCCGCCGTTCAGCGTCTACGACGACCGGCTCGGGTACCGGCCCTACCAGGCGCTCATTGACGCGGTGACGGCCCGGGGCGGAGTCACGGTCTGGTCCATGCCGGAGGCCCGGGACTTCCACGTCGTCTCCTATGGGCCGCTGGGCCAGGTGACGATCAAGACGGACCCCTATCCCGAAGCGCTCAGCGACACGACCGGCTATACGGCTTTCGGCGGCGTGTACCAGGACACGCGCACCATCACCGACCCAGGTGGCCTCTGGGACCAGGTGCTCGGTCAGTACGTGAGCGGGCAACGGGCGGAGCCCCCCTTCGCGGTCGGCGAACTCGCCTTTCACGGGCTGAATCGGGATACGCAGGAGCTTGACCAGGTCCTGACCGTTTTCCTGGTCCGGGACCGGTCCGCGGCCGGGCTCCTGGAAGCGCTCCGCGCGGGGCGCCTCTACGCGGTCGGGCAATATCGGCGAGGGCTGGGGCTCCGTTTGACCCGGTTCCGGGCGGAATGCGACGGCGGGACCCGCTGGGCCGAGTCCGGGGAGTGGCTCGACCCGTGTGCGGCCAGGGATCTGTCCGTGCATGTCGCGGTCTCGGCCACCGACGGCGGGGCCCACCCGATCCGGGTGACGCTGGTCCGGTCCGGCCAGGTCCTGGCGCAGGTCGAAGGCCTGACGCCGTTCGACCAGACATTCACGGATGGGGAGCCGCCCCCGGGCCCGGGACGGTTCTATCGGGTCTCCGTCGAGACCGAAGGCGCCGAACTCCTCAGCAACCCGGTGTTTGTGGGGAGTTCACAAGACCGCTTACAAAGATTATCCTAATCGCTCCTGTGCAGAGGCCGGCTTGACGCTGCCGCGGAGGCTCATGCTCGTCGCCATCCATCAGCCCCAGTTCATGCCGTGGCTCGGGTACCTCGACAAGATTGATCGTGCCGACCTCTTTGTGGTACTGGACAGCGTGCAATTCAAGAAGGGCGAGTGGCAGAACCGGAACCGCATCCGGACAGCCAAGGGTTGGCAATGGCTGACGGTCCCCGTCTTGCAGGAGTTCGGCCAGCGCCTGGACGCCGTGCGGATCAACGAGTCCGTGGATTGGCGCGGGAAGCATCTCCGGGCGCTCGCCATGCACTACAGCCGGGCGCCGTTCCGGGATCGGTACTTGGGCGACCTCAAGGCAATCTATGACCGTCCTTGGGAGCGACTCGCCGAGCTGAACCTCGCGGTGTTGCAGTGGCTGCTCGAGGCCTTCGGGATTAAGACCCCGTTGCGCTTGTCGTCGGACATGGTCCTCCGGTGCGAACCGACCGACCGCCTCATTGACATCTGTCGCGCGGTCGGTGCCACCCGGTATCTCGCTGGTGCTGGCGCCGCCGGGTACATGGATGTCCAGCGCTTCCGGGCCAGCGGCCTAGAGTTGGAGTTCCAAGAGTTCCGGCATCCGGTCTATCCCCAATGCTACGAGCCGTTTGTGCCGGGGATGGCGGCGATTGACCTGTTGTTCATGTGCGGAGACACCGCGCGCCAGCGACTGAGGGAGGCGCGTTGGACATAGCTGGCCGCAAGGAGCGAGCGGCGAATAGCTCGACGCGACAGGCGGCGTGCTGTTCGCGACTGCCTGCGGGGAGGTGGGGATGCCGACCGACGAGGGGAAACGACTTCGCGTGCTCGCACTGGGTGCCCATCCAGACGACATCGAAGCGGGGTGCGGCGGAACCCTCGCGCGCTACGCGCAGAACGGGCACCGGGTGTTCCTGATGGTGCTGACCGCGGGCGAGCTGGGGGCCAGCCGGGGCATTCGCCGGCGGGAACAGGGGCGGGCGGCCCGGATCCTTGGCGCGGAGCGGATCTTCTGGGGCGGCTACCCCGATACGAAGGTGCCGCTGGACCGGGGCCTGATCCAGCGGATCGAAGGCGTCGTGCGCCGCGTGGATCCCCATGTCATCTTCGTCCACTATCACGACGACACCCATCAGGACCACCGCCACGTCGCCACCTGCACGGTGACGGCCACCCGGTACACGCGCAACGTGCTCTTCTACGAAGGCCCGACGACACAGAATTTCTCACCGACGGTCTTCGTGGACATTGACCCGGTGCTCAAGGACAAGGTGGCGGCCCTCGAGGCGCACGCCTCCCAGGTGCGCAAGACGAACATCGAGGGCCTCTCGATTGTGGACATCATCCGCGCGGCCGCGCATTTCCGCGGGATCCAGGGTCGGGTGAAGAGCGCGGAGGGCTTTATCCCCCTCCGCCTGTTCCTCACCATCTAGTCATGGCGGCCGCACGTCCCAGCATCCCCCATTCCCGGCCGACGCTCGGGCCGGAGGAGGCGCGGGCCGTGGCGGCGGTCGTCCGGTCCGGGCAGCTCGCCCAGGGACCGCGGGTGGAGCAGTTCGAGCAGGGCCTGGCGGCGTTTCTGGGGCTGCGCGGCGGCGTGGCGCTCAGCTCGGGCAGCGCCGCGCTGGAAGCGGCGCTGCTCGCCCTCGGCGTCGAGTCGGGGGACGAGGTCGTGCTCCCGAGCTACACCTGCGCGGCCTTGTGGCTCGCGGTGACGCGGGTGGGGGCGCGGCCGCGGGTGGTGGACATCGACCTCGCGACCTTCGCCATTGATCCGGCGGAGGTGGGCCAGGCCTTGACCCCGCGCACCCGCGCGATCCTCGTGCCGCATCCCTTCGGGCTGCCGGCGGACCTGACCGCGCTCCAGGAACTCGGTGTGCCGTTGATCGAGGATTGCGCCCAGACGCTTGGGGCGATCGAGCGCGGGCGGGCCGTGGGCACGGTCGGGGCCATGACCGTCTGCTCCTTCTACGCGACCAAGCTGCTCTGCACGGGCGAGGGGGGAATGCTGCTGTCCAACGACACCGCGGTGCTGGAGCGGGTCCGGGCGCTCCGGGACTACGACGAGGCGCCGCGGCTGGACCCCGCCGCCTGGAACCGGAAGATGACGGAGCTGCAGGCGGCGCTAGGCCTGGTCCAACTGGGGCAGCTCCGGGGCTTCCTCGAGCAGCGCGCCGCGCTAGCCGCGCGCTATTCGGCGGCGCTGGCGGGCACGGGCTTGATCCTGCCCCACGTGCCGGAGGGCCGCACCCACGTCTTCTACCGCTACGTGGTCAGGCTGGGCGGGCCCGCCCAGTCGCCGCATCGCGTGGATGACGTGATCGCCCGATTGGCGCGCCGGGGCCTGCACTGCCGGCGCCCGGTCTTCAGGCCGATCCACCAGTACCTGGGCCTGGAGGGATACCCCGCCAGCGAGACGGCCTTCGCGACCGCGCTCTCGATCCCGATTTATCCGTCCATGACGGACAAGGAGGTCGAGCGGACGATCCAGGCCATCCGGGACGAACTGGGCTGACCGCAATCCGAAAGGGTGGCTGATGGGCGCAGACCTGCATCAACCCCGATGGCCGGTCCCGGCCGGCCTCGTCGGGCTCGGCTGGCTCGTCGTCCTGCTGGCCCCGCAGACGCGGGACTGGTTCGTCTCGGAAGGGCAGCGATGGGCCTATATCCTGCTCATCTCGTTCACCACGGCCTTCGCCGCGACTCCGGCCGCGATCTGGCTCGGGCGCCGGTGGGGGCTCGTGGACCAGCCCTCGGCGCGGAAAATTCACCGGCTCCCGACCCCGCGGGTCGGCGGCCTCGCGATTTACCTGGGATTCGTCGCGGCGCTGCTGGTGAACGCCATCCTGAGTGAGTGGATGGTGGCGATCCTGATCGCCGGCACGCTGATGCTGCTCGTCGGCTTCGCGGACGACATCTGGGAGCTCCCGGCCTGGGTCAAGCTCGCCGCGCAGCTCGGCGGCGCGTGGCTCGTGATCCGTTCCGGTATCCTGCTGACGCTCGTGCCAGCGGGGCCGGTAGGCCACGTTGCCAATGCGCTCCTGACCGTGCTGTGGATCGTCGGCATCACCAACGCGTTGAACTTCTTCGACGGGATGGACGGCCTGGCCACGGGCCTCGCGGTCCTCATCGCCCTGTTTTTGGGATCGGTGGCCTTCCAGACCGACCAGCCCGGGCTCGGCTGGGTGGCGATCGCGGTGCTCGGGGCCTGCCTCGGATTCTTCCCGTACAATTTCCGCAACCGGGAGCCGGCCCTGATCTTCCTCGGGGACGGCGGCTCCACGTTTCTGGGCTTTACGCTCGCTTGCCTGGCGGTCAAGGGGAACTGGGCCGAGGGCGAGCCCCTAGTCTCCTTCTCGAACCCGCTCTTGATTTTCGGGGTCCTGATCTACGATATGATCCATATCACGGCCGAGCGGATCGCGACCGGCAAGGTCAGTTCCCTCAAGGAATGGATTGACTACGTGGGGAAGGATCACCTGCACCACCGGCTCGAGCGCGTGCTGGGGAGCCGGCGGGCCAGTGTCGCGATGATCTTTGCGCTGACCGTCTGCCTGGGGCTGGCGGCCATGGTCCTCCGGAAAGCCGGCCTGGCAGAGGCGCTCATGTTGCTGGCCCAGGCGGCGCTGATCGTCACCATGCTCACGATCCTGGAGCACCGGGGGCGCCCGGAATACCGACAGGCCCGCCCGGACCGGTTTCCGGCGGAAGGTTCCGCAATCCAGGACGGACCGTTGCCTGCCGCGGTGGACGGGCGCGCTGGCCAAGGGGCAAAGGAGTTGCGGGAGGACGGCTGATGGTTCCGACCGTGCAGTGGCACCAAGGGGCGGTGCGCATCCTCGACCAGAGCCGGCTTCCGGGCTGCGTGGAATATCTCGACTGCCGCGACTACCGGGACATCGCGCGCGCGATTCGGGAGCTGCGGGTGCGCGGGGCTCCGGCTATCGGGGTCACCGCCGCGATGGGGGTGGCGTTGGGCGCCCAGGCGGTGCGCGCGACGGACTACGACGGCTTCGCGAAGGCCGTGCTGGAGATCTGCGACCACCTGGCTGCGACCCGGCCGACCGCGGTCAACCTGTTCTGGGCGATCGAGCGGATGAAGCGGACGCTGGCCGGTCTGCGCGGCCAGCCGCTGGACGTGATCGCGCGGCGCTTGGTCGAGGAGTCCCAGCGGATCCTGGACGAAGACGTCGCGATGAACCGCGCGATCGGCGCGCACGGCGCGGCGCTCGTCCGGGACGGCCAGACGATCCTGACCCACTGCAACGCGGGCGCCCTGGCGACGGCCGGATACGGCACCGCGCTGGGGGTCGTCCGCGCAGCCTGGGAGCAAGGAAAGCGCGTCCGGGTGCTGGCGGACGAGACGCGGCCGGTCCTCCAGGGGGCGCGCCTGACGGCCTGGGAGCTGAAGCAGGACGGGATTCCCGTGACGTTGATCACCGACAACATGGCTGGCGCGCTGATGCGGCAGGGGCGTGTGGATCTCTGCCTCGTCGGGGCGGACCGGATCGCCGCCAACGGGGACGTGGCGAATAAGATCGGCACCTATGCGGTGGCCGTTCTGGCTAAGGCGCACGGGATCCCCTTCTATGTCGCCGCGCCGCACTCCACGATCGATCTTGCGACGCCGACGGGCGACCACATCCCGATCGAGCAGCGCCGGCCGGAGGAGGTCACGGCGATCTGCGGCGGCCCGACGATCGCGCCGGCCGACGTGGACGTGCTGAACCCCGCCTTCGACGTCACCCCGGCGGCCTACGTCACGGCGATCATCACCGAACGCGGCGTGTTGACGCCGAGCGAGCTTGCCCGCCACTACCAGGCCTGATCCGCGGCTCGGCGGCGCGTTCCTTGCAACCACCGCCGGTCTTCCTCTAGAATGCGTCCGGTCGCGTCTCGCGATCATTTCACCCCGCGCCAGGAGACAGGAACGGATCATGGCCGAACGGACACTCGCGATCATCAAGCCGGATGCGGTGAAGAAGCAGGCGATCGGCGACATCATCCGGCGGTACGAAGCCGCCGGGCTCCAGCCAATCGCGATGCGCATGCTGCAGCTCTCCAAGGCGGCGGCCGAAGGATTCTACGCGGTGCATCGGCAGCGGCCGTTTTTCGACAGCTTGACTCGGTTCATGGCCTCGGGCCCGATCGTCGTGCTGGTCCTGGAGGGGACAACGCCATCGCGAAATACCGCGAGGTCATGGGCGCCACCGATCCGGCAAAGGCCGATCGGGACACGATCCGGGCGGTTTACGGCACCTCGATCGAAGCCAACGCCGTGCATGGCTCCGATTCGCCGGAGACCGCCCGGTTCGAGATCGGCTATTTCTTCTCCGAGATGGAGTTGACCGTGCGGTGATCGGTCGGAGCGGCTCGCCCGGCTCCTCCCCCACGGCGCGCCGGCCCGGGCGATCCCGCCCGTCGGGCCGACGGCCGCAGCCCCT
>CAZTUO010000082.1:0-11109 GCA_964616355.1 uncultured Nitrospira sp. | reverse complement strand
TCCTCCAGCACACCGCGCAGCAATCCCACAGGTGGCTTGTCCTCGTTCAGAATCAGGATCATGTGCTCCTCCGGCACCACCTCGACCTGGAACTCGTCAATCTCGATGATGCGGGGATCTTTCCGGTGGTAGAGGGTGCCCGCGACGCGATGGGCCTTCCGGCCCGCCTCGACCCGCACGCGGACGACGCTGGTGTAATCGCCAGCGTCGCTGCTCTTGACCTCCTTGACCTCGATGCCCCGCTCCTTCGCCAGCACGGGCGCATTGACATAGTTGACCACGTCCTCGAGGATCGGCGTCAGCAGCCCTTTGAGCACCGCAATCGTGAGCGGGGCTGCCGCAAAGCCGGAGACCTCCCCATAGTACTCGACCGTCACGCGCTCGATGCCCCCTTCACAGAGCTGGGCCTGCAGCAGGCCGATCTTCTCCGCCAGGCTCAGGTAGGGCTGGATCCGCGGGAGCACCTCGGGCGGGACGGAGGGGATGTTGACGGCGCCGCGCGCGATCCCCTTGGTGAAGTAGTCCACGATCTGCTCGGCGATGCCGATCGCGACGTTCTCCTGCGCCTCGCTCGTCGAGGCCCCGATGTGCGGCGTGCAGATGAAGTTGTCCAGCGTCAGCAGCGGGTGATCGGGCTGGACCGGCTCCTCCTCGAAGACGTCGAAGGCGGCCGCGGCCACCCGCTTGCTCTTGAGCGCTTCGTAGAGATGGGCCTCGTTGACGATCCCGCCGCGCGCGCAGTTCACGATCACGACGCCCGGCTTCATCTGCGCGATCGCGTCAGCGTTGATGAGCCCCCGGGTCTCGGACGTGAGGGGCGTGTGGACCGAGATGACGTCCGCGCGCCGGAACAGCGCCGGCAGCGCCACCAGCTCGACGCCCATCTTGCGCGCCCGCTCCTCGGCCAGGTAGGGGTCGTAGGCGATCACGTTCATCGCGACACCCTGGGCCAGCTTGGCCAGGTAGCCGCCGATCTGCCCCATGCCGACGATGCCCAGCGTCTTGTTGTACAGCTCCATCCCCATGAACTTCTCTTTTTCCCACCTGCCCGCCTTCATGGAGGCCGTGGCCTGGGGGATGCGGCGGATCGCCGAGAAGATCATCGCCAGCGTGTGCTCGGCCGTGGTGACCGTGTTGCCGCCCGGGGTGTTCATCACGACGATGCCGCGCCGCGTCGCTGCCGGCGTGTCCACGTTGTCGAGGCCCGAGCCGGCCCGCCCGACCACCTTCAGACGCTGGCCCGCCTCGATCACCTCGGCCGTGACCTTCGTCGCGGACCGGACGATCAGCCCGTCGTACTGCGCGATCTCCTTGAGCAGCTCCTCCTTGGAGAGCTTGGGCTTCACGTCCACCGTGAAGCCGGCCTTCTGGAGGATCTCGATGCCCTGCTTCGAGAGGCTGTCGCTGACCAAGATCTTCATCGACGTTCGTCCCTGCCGCGACGGTCGCGACGCAGGGGGGTGACGCGGGACGAGTGGAGGAACGTGTGCCGCGTGCCGCGGTCCCTATCCCTTCACCATGAGTAGTTCCTGGGCCTTGGCGACCCCTCTGCCGAGCTGGACCGGATAGCCCAAGCCCTTCAGCACCATCTCAATCGCGGCGAGCGCCGTGATGATGTCGAAGGTGTCCGCGTAGCCCATGTGGGAGATGCGGAAGATCTTCCCCTTGAGATGGTCCTGCCCGCCCGCCGCGGTGATCCCGTACTGCACGCGGAGGTTCTTGTAGATCGCCTGGCCGTCCACGCCCTCCGGCGCCGAGATCGCGGTGAGCGCATCGCTCGGCGCTTGCTTGGGGAAGAGCGTCAGCCCCGCGGCCTTGGCGCCCTCGCGCATCGCCTGGGCCAGCCGCGCCTGCCGCCCGAAGACCTGGGCGAGGCCTTCGGCCTTGAGCATCCGCATCACCTCTCGCAGGCCGAGGATCATGGAGACCGCCGGCGTATAGGCGGTCTGGTTCTTGATCTGGGACTCCCGCTCCTTCTTGAAATTGAAATAGAAGGCGGCGTTCTTGGCCTTCTCCGCCAGCCGCCAGGCTTTCTCGCTCACGCTCACGAAGGCCAGGCCCGGCGGCAGCATCAGGGCTTTCTGCGAACCGGTAATGACGACGTCCAGGCCCCAGGCGTCGGTCTGGATGTCGAAGACGCCCAGCGCCGTGATCGCGTCCACCACGAGGATCGTGTCCTCCAGTGGCCGGACCACTTCGGCCAGGGCCCGGATGTCATGGGCCACGCCGGTCGAGGTCTCGCTCGCCTGGACATAGACCGCCTTGATCCCGGGATCCTTCTTGAGCGCGTCGGCGACCTGCTGGGGGTCCACCGCGTAGCCCCACTCCACCTTCAGCTCGGTCACCTGGGCCCCGAACGTCTTACAGAGCTTGCCCCAGCGCTCGCCGAACTTCCCGCCGTTGACGACCAGCGCCTTGTCGCCCGGCGAGAGGAAGTTCGACACCGCCCCTTCCATCGCGCCGGTGCCCGACGAGGCCAGAATCAGGACGTCGTTGCGCGTCTGGAACAGCCACTTCAGGTCCTCGCGCACCTCGCCGAACAGTTGCGCGAACTCGGGCGCCCGGTGATGGATCACGGGCTGAGCCATCGCCAGCAACACCTCCGGCGGCACGGCCGTCGGCCCCGGAGCTAACAGATAGCGCTTCAGCATCGTTCCGCTCTCCTTACCCGTATCGTGAACTGATCATCTGGCAGACCGGTCGGACGGGTCATGCTTTGGCGGCGCGGGGAGTCCGCACGCTACCATACGCCCCCTACCCTGTCAAGGCGACTGCGGAGCCACCGACGTCGCGGCGGCGGGCCGACGCCCCCCGCCAAACGGGCCGCTCGAACGATGCAGCCGGAGGCACCGGTTCGACTGGTCCTATCCCCCGAAAGGGAGCAGGCTGCGACCTCTTTATTGACAATATCGCTGTTTGCCGCTAGGCTCACGGGCTGCGCCGGACGTCCGCCCGGTATCGGACAATCCCTAGGAGTCCTCGTGCCACGTCCCCAACGAGCTCGGATCAGCCCCTACCGGATGACGATCGCACTGGCCATGGTCGGGCTGTCCTTCAGCCTCACCCCGGCTCTGGCGGCGACCCAGACTCTGCCCGCCGAGGCCAAGGCGATTGCGCAGGCGGCGGGCGCGGACCCGCCGCCCCTTTCTGCCAGCCTCCCGTCGGAGCTTGCAGACCAGGAGAGGCTCGTCGCGGCAGAGGACACCGACGGCCCGCTCACGCTCCTGAGCCCCGACGCTCCCGCGGTCCACCTTAGACCGGAAGGTCAGTTCTCGCGATACGGCGACCTGTTCGAGCCCGGGCAGGACTCCGGGCCCGCCCAGGCCGGCAGCGTCCCGGAGCCGATCCCGACCGCCCAAAGCCCCGGCAATCCCTTCGACATCCCGATCATCCGCAACGAAAAGGTCGAGACCTATATCCGGTTCTTCAACGTCGCGATCCGCGACCGGTTCGAGCAGTGGCTCCACCGGCTGGGCCGCTACTGGCCACACGTCGAGAGCATCTTCAAGGAATTCGATCTACCGAGCGACCTGGTGTACCTCTCGCTCGTCGAGAGCGGCTTCAACCCGCATGCTTACTCCCGCGCGCGGGCGACCGGTCCCTGGCAGTTCATGAAGAGCACCGCCCGCCTGTACGGGCTGCGGGTGGACGAGTACGTGGACGAGCGGCGCGATCCGATCAAATCCACCGTGGCCGCCGCGCGCTACCTCCGCGACCTCTACGATCTCTTCGGCACCTGGCCGCTCGCGCTTGCCGCCTATAACGCCGGCGAAGGCAAGGTCCAGCGGGCCCTGGAGAAGGCGCGGGCTGACTCGTTCTGGGAGATCGCCAAGACGCGCTACCTGCGGCGGGAGACCAAGGACTACGTTCCCCGCTTCATGGCCGCCACCATCATCGCCAAGCACCCCGACCAATTCGGCTTCTCCGCCGTTCCGCCCGACCCGCACGAGTTTGAGGAGGTGGCGGTCCGCCGTCCCCTCCACTTGAAGGAGGTCGCGAAGGTCACCGGCGTGCCCTACGCCGAGCTGCGGCGGCTGAACCCGGAACTGCGCAAGGACGTCACGCCGCCGACGGATCCTGTCTATCTCCTGAAGGTGCCCGTCGCCATGAAGGAGCAGATCGAGCAGGCGCTCGATCGCGTGCCGACCTGGAAGCCCACCCGCACGTCCCCACCCAAGAAGGGACAGGGCCTCGTCCGCCGGGGCGAGGGGAACGGCACCTGGTATCGGGTGCAGGCCGGCGACAGCCTGTGGAAGATTGCCAAGCGGTTCCAGATGAGCGTGAAGGACCTGGTCGCGCTCAATCGCCTCGCCAGCCGCAAGATCAAGCCAGGCGACCTCCTCACCGTCCAGCGGTGACGGGTGCTTCCCGTTCGGCAGCTCAGCGATCAGGGTGTCGGCGGCGGGTTTGGCTGGGCGGCCTGTCCCGCCGCTGAGGCAGGCACAGCGGGCTCCGGGCCCTTCTTGGCTTCCAGCGCCTTCAGGCGCACCGAAGCCTCGCCGGCGAAGGGAGAGTTGGGATAGCTCTTCATCAGGTCCTGGTAGTGGGCCAGGGCGCCTTCAGGCCGATCCATCGCCTCCTCCAGCTTGCCCAGCTCGAAGAGGGCCTGGTCCTTGTTGACCGCGCCGGGAACCTCCAGGACCGCCGTGAAGGCCTTGACCGCCTGCTCGCGGTCTCCGCTCGCCAGGTGCGCGTAGCCCATCCGTTGGTACACCAACCCGAGCAGGGTCTTGTTGGCCCCGTACGTCGCGATGAACTTCCGATAGGCCTCGAGCGCCCCCGGGACGTCGTTGGCCTGCATCAAGGCGTTGCCCAGCTCGAACAGGGCGACCGGCGCGCTGGGGCTGCGCGGGAACCGCTCCACGATCTGCCGGTAGAGCGCGATGGCCTGCTTGAGGTTGTCGCTCGCCTTGGCCGGCTGGTCGAGCGGGCGGTCCAGGTACAGCCGGGTCGCCTGCGCGCTTAGCTCGGCGGCGCGTTCTGCATGGCGCAGGTCATACCAGATCACGCCGGCGATCCCCGCCACCACGAGCAGGAAGACGGCCAGCCCGACCAGGACGGCCTTTCGATTCCGCTCCACCCAGAACAGGAAGCGCTCCGCCCCGCTCAGCAGGTCGGCTTCGTCCACCGGCGCGCGCTTGGTCTCGACCTTGATCTTGTAGCCCATGACGGCCTGCGACTCCTGAGCGCTTATACCCGCGCTCCATCAGCCTTGTCAATGTCGCCGCGGACTGCACCCGGCACCACCTTGTCCCCCGCCCCGCAAGCCCATACCTGCCGCTGCTCAAGATGAAATAGGGAAGCCAGCGATCCAGTACGCCTGGGCACCCGACCGCTCGTAGAGATCTCGCTTCGACCGTTCGTCCAGTTTCCTGGTGCCCTCCGACAGAACCTCGATGATCAGGTCTGGCGCGCTCGAATGTTCCTGTCCGTCACGATGGACAGGCGGGCAGTGGACACGAAGAGCAGGGACGAACGATGCCGGCGCCACGGCCAGGTCGAACGAACCGGTTGTTGCCCGGGCGGCTCAGCCGTAACACGGCCATCTCTTCTTTCTTGATCTTGCTCGCGCTCCGCCTCCCACGCTTGCTCCCGCCGCATTCGCGCTTCGCGCTCCGCTGGATCCGCGTGAGCAGCTCGGCTCGGCTGATCCCCCGGTCCTCCGGCAAATTCGCGTCCGCGTCATGGGCGAGGAAGGAGAGGTCCGGCCCCGTCGTGTCTGGCAGCCCATGCAGGGCGAGCGACAGAAAGACCTCGTGCAGGGCCTTCGCGTCCTGGTCGGCGTACAGACAGCCTCGCCGGCGTTGACAGGGCCCGAGCCGCGGGGGTAGCGTACCGGGCCATGTTCGACGAGGAGCTGCGCGAGCTTGCCGACCGGGGGCTGCTGCGCCGCCTGCGGCTCGTGGCGTCGGCGACCGGCCCGGTCGTGACCATCGAGGGCCGCGCTGTGCTCCTGCTGGCCTCGAACGACTACCTGGGATTGGCGGCGCACCCGCGGCTCAAGCAGGCGGCGATCGAGGCCATCGGCCGCTACTGGGTCGGCGCCGGGGCCGCGCGCCTGATCGCTGGGACGCTCCCGCCGCACGGGGAGCTAGAGGCGGCGCTGGCGCGCTTCAAGGGAACGGAGGCCGCACTGGTCTTCGGCTCCGGCTACCTGGCCAACCTCGGCCTGATCCCGGTCCTCGCCGGCCCGGACGACCTGATCCTGGCCGACCGCCTCTGCCACGCAAGCCTGATTGACGGCTGCCGGCTCAGCGGCGCGGCCTTCCGGGTGTTCCGCCACCGGGACGTGAACCACCTGGAGCACCTGCTGGCAAAGCGCGCACGCCCCCGGAAGACGCTCATCGTCACGGACGGGGTCTTCAGCATGGACGGGGACCTCGCGCCCCTGCCCGACCTCCTCACGCTGGCCGACCGGTACGGGGCGCGGCTCCTCGTGGACGATGCGCACGGGACCGGGGTACTGGGCGCGCACGGTCGCGGCCTCGCCGAGCACTTCGGCGTGGAGGCCCGCCTGCCGTTCCAGATGGGGACACTCGGCAAGGCCCTCGGGACGAGCGGCGCTTACGTGGCGGGCCCGGCGAGTCTGATCGAGTATCTCATCAACCGAGCGCGCTCCTTCCTCTACACGACCGCGCCGCCGCCGGCGGTCGCCGCCGCGACGGTCGCCGCGCTGGAGCTCGTCGAGCGGGAGCCGGAGCGCCGGGCCCGGCTCTGGGACAACCGCAAGCGCCTCCACGCCGGGCTCACGGCTTTAGGATTCCGGACGACGGACACGGAAAGCCCGATCATCCCCGTCCTGATCGGCGAGCCGGCGCAGGCGCTCGCGCTGGCAGAGCGGCTCTGGCAGCTCGGCGTCTGGGCACCGGCGATTCGCCCCCCCACCGTGCCCAAGGAGACGAGCCGGATCCGCGTGACCGTCACAGCCGCGCACAGCCCGGAGCAGATCGAGACCGCGCTCCAGGCCTTCGAGTCCGCCGGCCGCGCGCTCGGGCTGATTGGGTGAGGCGAGTCCCAGGGGCGGCCTGCCCCAAACCCCCTCCTGCGTAGCCGACCCCGGCGAGCTGTGCTATTATCCCTCCCCATTCGGTCCTTGGTAGGGGAGGAGCCGATGGACATCACCCAATTGCTCACCTTCGGCGTGGAGCAAGGCGCCTCGGACTGCCACCTCAGCTCGGGCGAGCCGCCCATGCTGCGCATCCACGGAGACCTCAAGAAGCTGGACCATCCGCCGCTGACCAAGGAGGAGGTCCACGCGATGGTCTTCGACATGATGAACGACGCGCAGCGCCGCGTCTTTCAGGAGACCCACGAGTGCGACTTCTCCTTCGAGCTGGGCGAGATCGCCCGGTTCCGCGTGAATGTCTTCCTGCAGCGCCGAGGGGAAGCGGCCGTCTTCCGGACGATCCCGACGAAGATCCTGCCGCTCGAGCAGCTCGGCATGCCACCGGTCATCCGCCAGCTCTGCGACAAGGAGAAGGGCCTGATTCTCGTGACCGGCCCGACCGGCTCCGGCAAGTCCACGACCCTGGCCGCGATGCTGGACTACCTGAACGATACCTTCGAGGGCCACATCCTCACGATCGAGGACCCGATCGAGTTCGTCCACAAATCCAAGAAGTGCCTGGTCAACCAGCGGGAGCTGGGTCCCCACACCCACTCGTTCGCGAATGCGCTGCGGTCCGCCCTCCGCGAAGACCCCGACATCATCCTGGTCGGCGAACTGCGGGACCTCGAGACGATCCAGCTCGCGCTCACCGCGGCGGAGACCGGCCATCTGGTGTTCGGCACCCTGCACACCTCCAGCGCGCCGAAGACCGTGGACCGCATCATTGACGTCTTTCCGCCGAACCAGCAGGCGCAGATCCGCGCCCAGTTCGCCGAGTCCATCGAGGGCGTCATCACGCAGACCCTACTGAAGAAGAAAACCGGCGGCCGGGTGGCCGCGCTGGAGATCATGGTCGCCACAACGGCGGTCCGGAACCTGATCCGCGAGGCCAAGCTCCACCAGATCCCGGGCATCATGCAGGCGAGCAAGAAGGACGGGATGCAGACCATGGACATGGCGCTCGTGGACCTCGTGGCGAAGGGGCTCGTCACGAAGGCCGAGGCCCAGAGCCGGAGCATGACGCCGAACCTGTTCGGCACCGCCGGCGTCGCGTGAGCTGGAGGTTCTCACATGGTGGACATCCGCGAGCTGTTGAAGGTCATGGTCGAGCGCAATGCCTCCGACATCTATCTGACCGTGGATCTGCCGCCCACGTACCGGATCGAGGGCGTCACCCAGCCCATCGGGACCATCCCCTTCACGAACGAGGAGCTCGAAGGCCTCGCCCGCGCGGTCATGCGGGAGAAGCAGCGGAAGGAGTTCGAGGAGCAGATGGAGATGAACCTCGCGCTCTACTATCCCGAGCTGGGCCGGTTCCGGGTGAACATCTTCCGGCAGCGCGGCAACGTCGGGTTCGTCATCCGGCAGATCAAGGTGGAGATCACGCCCATTGACAAGCTCGGGCTGCCCCCGATCATCAAGGACATCGCGATGAGCAAGCGCGGGTTGGTCCTGTTCGTCGGGGCCACTGGCTCCGGCAAGTCCACCTCGCTCGCGGCGATGATCGACCACCGCAACGCCACGGCCCCCGGCCACATCGTCACGATCGAGGACCCGGTGGAGTTCGTCCACCGGCACAAGAAGTCGGTCATCACCCAGCGCGAGGTGGGGTTCGACACCCTCTCGTTCTCAGCCGCGCTCAAGAACACGCTCCGCCAGGCGCCCGACGTCATCCTGATCGGCGAGATCCGCGACACCGAGACCATGGAGGCCGCGATCGCCTTCGCCGAGACCGGCCACCTCTGCCTCGGGACCCTGCACGCGAACAACGCGAACCAGGCGATCGAGCGCATCATGAACTTTTTCCCGGCCCAACGGCATCCCCAGATCTACCTGCAACTCTCCATGAACCTCCGGGCCATCATCTCGCAGCGGCTGATCCCCGGCGTGGACGGCAAGCGCGTGGCCGCGCTCGAGATCCTCATGGACACGCCACGGGTGAAAGACCTGATCAAGAAAGGCGAGGTGGACAACCTCAAGGAGGCGATGGAGCAGGGGGTGCAGGAAGGCTGCCAGACCTTCGACCAGGTCCTCTTCCAGTTCTACAAGGAAGGCAAGATCAGCCTGGACCAAGCCTTGGCCAATGCGGACAGCGCCAACAACCTGCGGCTCAAGATCAAGCTGGCCGGATTGCTGAAAGGGGAGGACGAGGAAGGCGCGGGCGTCGCCGCCAAGGACGAGCTGGGCAAGACGCCGGGGTTCCAGATCAAGGGCCTGCCGCCGGGCGGACCGGTGCGAAAATTCTAGCGCAGCGCGTCGAACAACGCGTCCACCCCCCGCGCCGTGCCCAGGATGGTCGGGGGCCCGACCCGCTCGTTGTGGCGGTTCTCCCGGACCCGCTTGAGGTTCAGCACCAGGTTGTGGAAGTCCTCCAGCTTCGCGGTCTCGAAGTAGGTCACGAAGTCCCAGTCGTCCAGCCCCGTCGAGTGGTACAGCTTGCGCCGGACCGTTTTCAGATACCCCAAGGTCGCTTCGGTGTGCTCCTTCATCATCTCCAGACGCGACTCCTCGGAGCTCAGCCACCAGGCCGTATCCTTCTTGATCGGGACCACGATCGCGTAGGGCATCGGCCCCGCGTCCGTCTGCGCCGCCTTCAGCTTCGCCTGCAGGTCCTCGAGCCTCGGCAGGTAATGCAGCGGCTTGGTCAGCCCGTTCAGCGTCTGGGTGTTCCGGAGGTAGTGGCCGAACTCCGTCGCCATCAGATCCACCAGCAGCTCCTGATTCCGGGCCAGCTCATAGGCGTGCAGCCGGAGGAGAAAGTCCGCGTTCTCCTGCAGGCCCCGCACCAGGTACGTCTCGACCAGCACCGTGTCCGCGTGCCGCGCGAGCACCGCCTTGGCCTCCGCGACGCCCCGGTCCCGCGCGGCGCGGTCGAGCCGGTACCACTCGGGATCAATCCTGAACAGCGCGTAGGTGCCATAGACGCCCGTGTCCGTGAGGATCTTCGCGCGGTCAATCGGGCCCGCTGCCCGAAGCGGCGAGGCCCCGGACAGCGCGAACGCCACGAGGCAAGCTCCAACGATCAGCGCGCGCATGCGCGTCCCCATGAGCGACCTCCTTTCCACTGAGAACCGACTGGCCCCCGGAAGCGCGGGGTTCCTTGCGCCCTTCAACTCACGAGCCCGCCGGCGGCTCTTCCTTCAGCCCCTCCAGATAGGCGGCGATCTTGTCCAGGGCGGCCGCGCTCAGCTTCTGCCCGTACCAGCGCGGCATGGCGCGCTTGGGGAACCCCGGCACCTCGTAGGCCCCAGGATCGAGGACAGACTCGACGATGTATTCCCGCACTGTCTTGGCCTTGCCGCGGTATTTGGGATTGGCCAGGCGCTCCGGTCCGGTGGTCCCCAGCACGAGCTTCGGCCCCACCCGCCCGTCGGCGCCGGGGATACCGGGGATCATGTGGCAGACCGCACAGCCGGCCCGCGTGAAGATGGTGCTGACCGTCTCCTCCCCGGTCACCAGCGGCACCGACTCGGGCGTCACCTGGACCGGCGTCTCGGGCGGGGCCGGCGGCTGGCTCTTCGGCTTCGGCCCGAGGTACAGGAACGACAACAGCATGAGCCCCAGCGAGATCGTGACGATGATCAGCGTCCACTCCTGCTCGGTGCGCGGCCGCTTGCCGCGCTCGGCGTCCTTGACCGGTTCCATTACGTCCCGTGGGCCACCCGGTCGGCGGCCACCGCCTCCGTCCCTCCCGCGATCGCCTGCCGGCAGGCCTCCGTGAGCTGCGCCAGCCCCGCGCTGACCCGGACCGGATAGGGCCGGCTCACCTCCAGCCGCCGCAGTCGCGCCGGGAGCTTCGCCCGCTCGCGGGCCGCGTGCCGGCGGCTTTCCGCGAGCGTCGGGAGCGGGGCGACCAGCCGCCCCCCGCGCAGCACCGGCCTGAGCAGCGGCCGCCCGCGGACGGGCTCCCCTTCCAGCGCCAGCACGTCCTCGAGCCACCGCCCGTCGCGCTCGCGCCGGTACACCTGCTTCCGCCCGGGCAAGGTCTGTTTTCCCGGACT
>CAZTUO010000081.1:0-11210 GCA_964616355.1 uncultured Nitrospira sp. | reverse complement strand
CCGCTGGCGGAGTCCCATGGTCACCAAAGAGATCCCGACGACCACGATCCTCAATCCCACGGGCGGGTTCCTGGGCGGAGGGTTCACCCACACGATCAACCTCTACCGCGGGTGCCCGCTCGGGAAGTCCCTCTGCGGCCTCTACTGCTACGCGCAGTGGAACCCCTACCACACCCTGGGCCGGGCCTGGGGCAGCTTCCTGGACATCAAAGACGGCTTCCTGGAGGCCTACCGGGCACAGTACGAGCGCCTGAAGCGTCCCGCGCAGGGCGCGCCGAAGCCGCTCCGGATCTTTCTTTCCAGCGTGACCGAGCCCTATCCCCCCCAGGAGCGTAGCGCGCGGCGCATGCGGCGGTTACTCGAGGAGATGCTGAGCCGGCCACCGGACGCTTTGGTGATCCAGTCACACACCCCGTTGGTCGTGGAGGACCTCCCGCTGCTCAGGGAGCTGCACAGACGCTGCACGCTCCAGCTCAACATCACGGTCGAGACCGACAAGCCGGTCCTCCCGCCAGGCTTTCCACGCCACGCCTACCCGCCCGCCGCGCGGATCGAGGCACTGCGCACCCTGCGGGGGGCCGGGCTCACCACCGTCGCGACCGTGAGCCCCCTGCTCCCGCTCGACGCCCCCCGCCGGTTCGCAGAGGCCCTGGAAGCCGCCTGCGACCGCGTCGTCCTGGACCACTATCTGCTGGGGGACGGCAGCCCGGACGGCCTCCGCACCAGGCAGACGCCGCTTCCGCGGCTGCTGGCGGAGAGCGGCTACGGCCGCTGGACGACCCTCGAGCCGTTCCACGAGGTCGTCGCGGTGTTTTACGAGGTCTTCCGCGAGCCGGGACGCGTCGGGGTCAGCAAGGCGGGCTTCAACGAGCTGCCGCGCGGCGGCGGGCAAGCCCCATGAGCGACCGGCCGCCGATCGCGTCTGTCAGGGGCTGGCGCGTGGAGCTGCTGAGCTGGGCTGCAGCCGAGCCGCTCGTCCGGCCCATCCGGGAAACGGTCTTCATCCAGGAGCAGGGGGTGCCTGTCGAGCTGGAGTGGGACGGGCTCGATCCCTCTTGTGTGCACGCGCTGGTCCGGTCGCCCGAAGGCACCCCGATCGGGACCGCCCGGATGCGGCCGGACGGCAAGATCGGCCGCATGGCGGTGCTGCCGGCCTGGCGGCGGCGCGGCGTCGGCACCGCGCTCCTGGACGCGCTGCTTCGGGAGGCGGACCGGCGCGGGCTGGTCGAGGTGACGCTGGACGCGCAGACCCGCGCGCTCGGCTTCTACCGGAAGCGCGGCTTCGCGGCGGCCGGCGCCGTCTTCTTGGATGCCGGCATCCCGCACCGCACGATGCGCCGGCCCCTTGCCCGCGAGCGGACCGGCGGGCAGCCCGGGGCTCACCGTTTCGGGAGCACGTCATGATCCCAGCCTGGTTGGATTTCTCCGAGCGCACGCTGATTGTGGACGGCCTCAACTCCGCCCTGCTGCTCGCAGTGATCCTGGCCGTCCGGACCCTCATCCTCCGCGCGGTCCACGCGAGTCCCGGCCTGACCGTGGAGGCCAGGCGGCGTTGGGTCGTGACGATCCGGAACGTCACCGCGCTCGTCTTCGTCGTCGGCCTGATCTTCATCTGGGGGCACGAGCTGAGCGCGCTGGCGGTGTCGCTGGTCGCGATCGCCGTCGCGCTCGTGCTGGCGACCAAGGAGCTGCTCCTGTGCCTGAGCGGGACCGTGCTGCGGCTGGGCGCCAACGCTTACGAAATCGGCGACCGGATCGAGATCGGCGGGATCCGCGGGAACGTGATTGACCAGACCGCGCTCGCGACGACGGTCATGGAAATCGGGCCGGGCCACCAGGCCCACCAGTACACCGGCCGCACCGTCATTTTCCCGAACAGCCTCCTGCTCAGCCAGCCGGTGATCAACGAGACCTTCACCAAGCCCTACGTGGTCCAGATCCTCACGATCCCGCTCACGACTCGGGACGATTGGCAGGCGGCCGAGAAGGTCCTGCTGGAGGCCGCGCGGGCCGAATGCACGCCCTTCATGGAGGAGGCACGGCTCCACATGAAGCGGCTGGAGGGCCGGAACTGGCTGGACACGCCGTCGGTGGACCCGCGTGTGCAGGTCCACCTGCCCGAGCCGGGGCGGATCAACCTGCTGCTGCGGGTGCCGTCCCCGGCCCAGGGCGCTTCGCGGCTGGAGCAGGCCATCCTGCGCCGTTTCCTCGCCGCCTACCAGCCGGTCGCGACTCGCACTTCAGAGCCTCCCGGAGGCGCGGACGCGGCTCAGTCCGGGTCCGCGCCCGTGACCGCACGGTAGAACCGCCGGCAGTTCGCGATCAGGTCCGGCCCGGCGAGGCGGAGCCAGCTCCCGATCAGCAGCACGACGTCCCGGCCATAGAACTCGCGCAACTCGCCGAGGCGCTCCAGACGGATGCCCCCGCCGGCGACCGGGAAAATAGGCCGGCAGGGCCCGAGCGGCTCGCCCGTCCCTTCGACGATCGCGCGACAGTCCTCCGGGCTGAAGGCGAAGCGTCCGCCGAAGGTGGGGAAGATCATCGCGTCGGCGCCGGCCAGGCGCGGGAGCTGACCGAAGAGGACTGCGTGGGCGATCCCGTGACGCGGGTCGGCGACGAAGGTGCCGAGCAAGGCCGGGTGGCAGAGGACCGGGAGCGCCGGGCCAGCCTCGCCCGCCAACTCGCGGACCGCGTCCCAGCCAGCCAAGCCGGGGCTGATCACGACCGCGCCGGCCCCCGCCGCTTTGGCCGAGTGGGCGCGCCGCAGGATGTGCCCCGAAGGTGCGGTCACGTTGGCCGCATAGAGGCTCCGGCGGCCGGACTCGCGGTTCGCCTTGCCGACCGCCTCCGCGCAGCGTGCCACCCGCTCCTCGAACGGCGAGAACCGCTGGTCGGCCAGCCCGTGATCATCCTTGATGAGGTCCATCCCGCCGAGCGCGAGCTGGTAGGCCATCGTCGCCAGGTCCTTCGCGGGCAACCCCATCGGCTTGAGCGCGGAGCAGAGCAGCGGGCGGTCCGGGGCGCCGAGGAGCGCGCGGAGGCCGGCCCGGCCGAACCGCGGCCCGGGGAGCCCTTCGAACCCCTCAGGCGGCGGCTCGATCCGCGCCACCCGGACCCCCGGGTTCAGGCTCGCGTTTCCGAACAGGACGTTCAGGAGCTGCGGCAGCTCGCTCCCGACCGTCTCGATCGCGAAGCTGAGCGCGGCCTCGAAGACACCGGACGGGAGCCGCTGGAACCCTTCGAGGCGGCCGACGAGGTGCTCCCGGATCGGGCCCGGCGGGACCACCTCCTGGTGCACCTCGACGGTCTGCTCGTAGCGCAGCTCCTCGGCCAGTGCGCGGGCGGCGCCTTCCGGGCCGGTCAGGTGGTACCGGACGACGAAGCGCGGGCCAGCCAACCCCAGCGCGGCGGCGCCCGGCATCTACAGAGCCTCCGCCCTGGCCGCACCGGACACCGTGTCGAGCCGCGTGGCCGCGAGGTCGGCCTCGGTGAGCTGGAACGAGGCGCCGAGCAGGCCTTCCACCGCCGTCACGAGCGCCAGCGCGTCGAGGCCGTATTCGCGCATCAGGTAGGTACGGCTTGCGCCGTGGGCAAAGGTGTCCCGTAGGCCCAGCCGCACAAGCTTCCGGCCCAGCCCGGCTTCCGCCAGGACCTCCGCGACGGCCGTCCCCAATCCGCCGAGCACGCTGTGGTTCTCGATCGTGAGGACGCCCGCGCGGGCCTCGGCTGCGGCGTCGAGGATGACCGGGTCGGTGAACGGCTTCAGCGTCGAGACGTGCAAGTGGGTGAGGGAGACCCCACGGGCGCGGAGCGCCGCGGCCGCCCGGAGGGCCTGCTCGGTGCAGATGCCGCTGGAGAGGACCGTCACGTCCGTGCCACGGCCGAGCACCCGAGCCCGGCCCAGCCGCATCGGCTCCGCGGGGTCGAAGAGCCGCGGCACCTCGCCCCGGAGCATGCGGACGTACACGGGCCCCCGGATCGTCTGGGCTACATCGAGCACGGATTCCACCTCCGTCGCGTCGCCACACTCCAGGATCGTGAGGTTCGGGAGCGCCCGCAGGACCGCCAAGTCCTCGATCGCCTGATGCGTCACGCCGCCGGGCGAGACGATCCCGGGGAGAAACCCCAGGAGCCGCACCGGCAGGTTGGGATAAGCGATGGCCATGGCGAGCTGATCGTAGGGCCGGCGGTAGAGGAAGACCGCGAACGTGTGGACGAACGGCGTGAACCCCTCGCGGGCGAGGCCGGCGGCGAAGCCCATCATGTTCTGCTCCGCCATGCCCATGGAGAAGAACCGGTCGGGATAGGCCTGCTGGAAGTCGTCAACCTCGCAGGAGCTCGTGAGGTCTCCCGAGAGCACGAGGACCTCGGGCCGATCCTTGGCCCAGCGGACAAAGTTCCGCGCATGCGGCCGGGAAACCATCTCGATCATGTCAGGTCCACTCCGCGATTCAGAGCCGCGTAGGCGCTCTCGAACTGCCGGCGCTCCTCGTCGTTCCGGAAGCGCACGTAGTGCAGCTTCGGGGCGCGTGCCCGCAGGACCGCGAGTCCCCGACAGGGATCGGTCCGCGCGAGTACGAACAGCGGCCGCCCCGAGCCCGTGGCTGACGGCCGCGCGGCTGCTGCCAGCGCCTCGGGGTCGTGCCCGTCCACCTCGACGACGCGGGCCCCGAAGGCCTCCAGCCTCGCCCGGACAGGCTCGACGGTCATGACCGTCTCCATCCGCCCGTCGCACTGCTGGCCGTTGAGGTCCACGTACACGGCGAGATTGTCCAGCCGATGGAAGGTCAGCGCGGCGACCGCCTCCCAGGTCTGGCCCTCCTGGAGCTCCCCATCCGACATGAAGACCCAGCAGCGGCCGGGCTCCCCGCGGAGCTTGCGGGCGAGCGCGACGCCGCCCGCCTGGCTCAAGGCCTGGGAGAGCGAGCCCGTGGTCAGCTCCATCCCCGGCGAGTGCTCCGCGCCGATCATCTCCAGCACGCTCCCGTCCCGGTTGAACTGCTCGAGCGCCTCCGGAGCCAGGCGACCGACTTCGATGAGCGTGGCGTACAGCACCAGGGCGTAGTGCGCCGGGGAGAAGAAGAACCGGTCGAGGTCGGGTGCCTTGGGGCCGTTGTAGAGCGCGCCGCTGACGTATTGTTGGTTGTCGCGCCCCGGCACACCGGCGAAAGCGGGTGGGACCGGTTGGCCCAGGCTGGGGCCGAGCGTCATCACGCGGGTGTACAGGGTGGCGAGGATTTCGGCAGCGGAGCAGGCCTGGCTGAGGTAGCCGCCGTTGTGCTTGAGCGTGTGGGCGAGCACGCGCAGGCGGATCCCACGGGCGATTCGCTTGACCTCCTCAAGCCACCGCCCGGTCTCGCGCGCCTCCTGGCCGATGTCGGTGGGCATGAATGCCGCGCCTGGAGTTTCCCTCAGGCTAGCATCCGGGGGAAAGGGGCGTCAACGGGCCCTCGCCGCGATCTTGTATCGGCGGACCGGGACGCCGACCGGCTGTCCCCGTCGCCCGTACCTGGACGGCCTGGCAACGAGGCGGCTGTCGGGGTCCCGTCTCCGTCGACGCGCCGCGGACGCGGGGTCAGGCCGCAGTGTCGCCCTCGTCTGTCGCGACACGCGGGGGCTCATCCTGCTCCCGGTCCTGGCTGGGCTTGTCCTGCGACACCGTGGCCGCATAGGCCAGCGCTTGCCGCGTGATGGCGAGCCCGCAGTGATCGCAGAGGGAAAACGCCCCTGTCGGGTGCAGGACGCCCCGATCACAGCAGGGGCACCGAGGCCGGTGCTTCTTCTGATGCTGCTCGTTCTTCATGACTTTGGAACCCTGTCTCCGGGAGGGACGGGCAGGGGCCTAGGAGGAAGAGCCCCCGCCCTTCGGACAGGCGGCACAGGCCCGTCCGTCCCGTTACGCCGCTTTCTTGACCTCGCGCTCCTCCGTCCGCGCTTCAGGGACCTCAGCCGGCTCGCGCTCACCCCGGACCGCCGCGACGGCGAGCCCCAGCATGCCAAACAGCGCCACGGCCGCCATCAAGATTCCCCACGCCATAGCCCCCTCCCCCTGTCAGTTTGGTGGTGGTTCTACCCCCGATGTCCCTGCGCCCGCTGGTTGCTCCCCATTTACCGCCCGCCAGAGACAAGCAAGGGCGATACCAGACGGCGGAGCAGACCGCACCGATGAAGCCTGGAACTCATAAGCACTGGATTTCCCGGAAGATCGAGGGGATCAATCGGAACGGGCGCTGCGACGGAGGCGGGCAAGAGCGCGGCCGGGACTATCAGAAAAGATAGCAGCCCTATCCTGACGGGTTACCTCGCAGGCTTGACAGACTTTCGGACATTGTTTTATGCCTCAAGCCTGATCGCGGAGGTGCGCCTATGATCTGCGAGCGCTGCGGCGAGATCGGCGAGACCTTCATGACGGAGCAGCACGGCGAGCTGTGCGAGGCTTGCCAGCGGGCAGTCGAGGCGGAGCGCCCGCGATCGCCGCGCCGGCCGCGGGCGGAAGAGCAGAGCTGAGCGAGGCAGCGGACCCGCGGCACCACCTGTGCTCGTTATCCAGGTCCGGCCGCCGCAGCAGAGACCTCACGCGATCGCACAACCTCCCCACTCCACCCAGGAACGCACTGTTGAGGAGCCCCGACTGGAACGAGCTGGCCGAGCTGGCGCTGGCGCGCCTCCGCGCGGCCGGGGTCGAATACGGCGACATTCGGTTTGTCGCCAGCATCACGCAGACGATCCGGGGCGAGGATCGGCGGATCACCGCCGCTCGCGACAGCCGCGACAGCGGCTTCGGCGTGCGCGTGCTCGCTCAAGGCGCCTGGGGCTTTGCGGCCAGCGCGATCCTCTCGCCTGAGGAAGTCCCGCGGGTCGCGGACCTCGCCGTCGAGATCGCGAAGGGCTCGGCGACGCTCGCGCGCGAGCTGGTGCGGCTCGCCCCCGAGCCGGTCCACCGGGCGACCGTGGTGACGCCGCGGCGCATTGATCCGTTCACGGTCCCGCTGGAGGACAAGGCGCAGCTCCTGCTCGACCTGATGGACTATGTGCACCGGCAACCGGGGATCGCGCGCAGCCGCGCGACCCTGTGGGCCCGCCGCGACCTCAAGCTCTTCACCTCCACCGAGGGCTCGTGGATTGACTTCGACCTGCTGGCGGTCCACGGGGAATTCGAGGCGACCGCGGTGCACAACGGCCGGTTCGCCTCCCGCAGCTTCGCCGTCCCCCCGTTGCGCCAGGGGTACGAGTTGATCGCCGACGCGAACTTCCTGGCGGAGGCGCCGCGCGTCGCCGCGCAGGCCGTCGAGAAGGTCAAGGCACCGCCGGTGGAGCCGGGCCGCTACGACCTCGTGCTGGACCCGGAGCACCTCTGCCTGACGATCCACGAGACCTGCGGCCACGCGAGCGAGCTGGACCGTGCGCTGGGGTACGAGGCCAACTACGCCGGGACCAGCTTCCTTACGCCCGACAAGCTGGGCCGCTTCCGCTACGGCTCGCCGCAGGTGAGCTTGATCGCCGACAACACCGAGCCGGAGACGCTGGCTGCCACGGGCTACGACGACGACGGCGTCGCCTGCCAGCGGTGGGACATCGTCCGCGAAGGCCGCTTCGTCGGCTACTGCACGAACCGCGAGGTCGCGCCGCAGATCGGCGAGCCGCGCTCCCGCGGCTGCTGCCGGGCCGATAGTTGGGCGAGCGTCCCGATCGTCCGCATCGCCAACCTCGGCCTCGAGCCGGGCCGGGGCTCGCTGGAGGACCTCTTCGCCGGCGTCACGCGCGGCATCTACATCGAGGGCCAGGGCTCCTTCAGCATCGACCAGCGGCGGGAGAACTTCCAGTTCGGCGGGGACGCCTGCTGGCTGATCGAGCACGGGAAGCGCACCCACATGGTCCGCGACGTGATCTACTACGGCCTCACGCCGGAGTTCTGGGCGAGCTGCGACGGGGTAGCCGGACCGGAGGCGCGCCGGCGCTACGGGCTGCTGACCTGCGGCAAGGGCCAACCGAGCCAATCCGGCTGGATGACCCACGCCGCCGCGCCGGCGCGGTTCCGGCGCATCGCGGTGATCCGGGGAGAGGCCGGATGAGCGTCGCGCGTCCCGATCCCGCCGCCAAGCTCACGAGCCGCGAGGAGTTCCGCTTCCTCGCCGACCTGATCCTGAAGCATTCGTCCGGGGACCATACGCTCGTCGCGCTCCACGACCTTCACGGCGGCGCGACCCGGTTCGCCAACAACCAGGTCGTGCAGAACGTGGACCAGCGCCGTGTCACGCTCGCCGTCACGGTCGCCTTCGGGCAGCGGCATGGGACCGCGAGCACGAGCGACCTCTCGGTGGGCGGCGTGCAGGACGCCCTGCGGCGCGCCGAGGCCGTCGCGCGGGTCTCCCCGCCCGACCCCGAGTACCTGCCGCCGGTCGAGGCACAAGCGTACCCCTCACTCTCGACCTGGCGCGCGGAGACGGCGGCGGGCGGGCCCGCCCGCCGCCTCGCGGAGGCGCGGACGGCGATCGAGCTGTGCCGGGAGCGCGACCTCACGGCCGCCGGCCTCGTCGCCTCCTCGGTCTCCGTCGTCGGCCTGGCGGCCGACACGGGGCTCTTCGCCTACGAGCCGCGGACCGAGGCGCGCTTCAGCGTGACCGCGGCCCGCAACACTTTGACGGACCGCGCGCTGGGTGGCGGTGCGACCGGCTGGGCCGCGACAGCGCACCGCTCGATGGACCGGCTGGACGTGGTCGGACGGACGCGGACGGCGATCGAGAAAGCGCTCGGCTCCGAGGCACCGAAAGAGCTGCCGGCCGGACGCTACACGGTGATCCTGGAGCCAGACGCCGTCGCCGGCCTGTGGGGCTGGCTCCTCTGGCAGCTCGACGCGAAGGCCTACGACCGGCGGACCAGCCCCTTCGCTGGCCGGCTCGGCCAGCCGGTCGTGGACCGCCGGCTCAGGCTCCGCAACGAGCCGGCGCACCCGGACCTGTTCGGAGTCGGCTTCACAAGCGACGGGCTGCCCAGCTTCTCTTCAACCTGGATCGAGGCGGGCCTGCTCAAGCAACTCCACTACGACCGCTTCACCGCGCGCCAGCACGGCGTCGCCCCGATACCCACGCTGGAGGCGCCGGTCCTGTCCGGCGACGGTCCCGCGGCCTCCGGCGTGGAGGACCTCATCCGGTCGACCGAGCGCGGCATCCTCGTGACAACCTTCTGGTACATCCGGATGGTGAACCCGATGGATCTCACCCTGACCGGGATGACGCGGGACGGGACCTTCCTCATCGAGGACGGCCGCATCGCCGCGCCGGTGCGGAACTTCCGCTTCCACGAGAGCCCGCTCCGGGCGTTCAACCGGCTCGAGGCCTTCACGGTCCCGATCGAGGCGCAGACCGCCGAGAGCGCGAAGATGCTCGTGCCAGCCGTAACGGTCCAGGACTTCCACTTCTCCAGCGTGACGCGCTTCTGACTCCCCTCACCTCCGCCTCTCCTCCAGCAGCAGGGGGAGAGGGCAGGGCGAGGGGGCCCGCTCGAACCGGGCGACCTGTTCCGCCAGCAAGCGGGCGACGTCAGCGAGGTCGAAGGGCCAGGCGTAGCGGATCACGACGCCGGGATGCCTGGCTTGGAGCGGCGCCAACACGGCGGGAATCTCTTCCTGCGAATGGCTGCCCCCGGGCGTGAACATTGACGGCACGACCGTGATCTCGGTCGCGCCGGCCGCAATCAGCTTCTCCACGGCTTCGTCCACCCAGGGCGCGCAGAACTCGTTGTAGGCGAGGGCAAAGAGCGCGCCGTCGAGGAGAGGCGCAAGCCGGGCGGCCAGCGCCTCCAGGCCCGCCTGATAGGGATCGGTCTCCGGTGTCCGCGGCCAGGTCCGGAGTTCCCGTTCCAGCGCGGCCTCCTCGGGCGTGGGCCCTCGCCCCGAGCCGCGCCGCTGCGCCTCCAGCGCCTTGAGCCGGGCCAGCCGCTCGCGCGGGAAGTCCTTGGGCACGCCTCCGTGCCCGACGAGGACGACGCCGCGGCGGTTAGAAGATTCGTTATTCGTCATTGCTTGGTCTGACCCCTCGCCATTCGCCCCGAGCCTCTCGCCTGATCGTCGAACTCCGCCCAGAGAAACGTGTGGTCCGAGGGATTAGGCCCGCGGCGCGGCTCCACGTCCACGTCCGCCGCGACGCAGCGCGCGGCCAGCGGCGGCGTGGCGAGGATGTGGTCGATCCGCCACCCCTTGTTGGCCTCCAGCGAGCTGGGCTGCCGGTAGTCCCAGAAGGTGTACTGGAGCCGGTCGGGGTGTAGCTTGCGGAAGACGTCCACGAACCCCCAGGCGACCGTCGCCTTGTAGGCCTTGCGCACAGCCTCGTGGAAGCAGACGTGGGTGAGGTGCTTCTCCGGGCTGTGCACGTCGATCGGCTCCGGCGCGACGTTGACGTCCCCGCACCAGACGGCCGGCTGGTCGGGCGAGAGGTGCTTGGCGAAGTATCGGCGCAGGCGCTTAAACCAGTCGAGCTTGTAGGCGTACTTGGGCGAGTCGATCTGGTAGCCCTGGGGCACGTAGGTGTTGACGATCGGGATCCCGTCCACGACGACCCGGATCAGCCGCGCCTCGTCCGGCTCGCCGCCGTCGTCGAAGCCGTAGAAGACCGCCTCGGGCGTCTTGCGGCTCAGGACCGCCACGCCGTTGTAGGCCTTCATGCCGCGGAAGGCCACGTGGTAGCCCGCGGCCTGGAAGTCCAGGAGGGGAAAATCCTCATCCTGGATCTTGGTCTCCTGGAGGCAGAGCACGTCCGGCTGGTGGCGCGCCAGCCAGTCCAGCACCACCGGCAGCCGGCGGCGGAGCGAGTTCACGTTGAAGGTGGCGAGCTTCACGACCAGTCCGCCCCCAGCCGATCCAGGACGACCCGATGGACGATCGCGTTCGGTCCCAGGGACGCGAGATAGACCGCCGTCTCGGCGACGTCGTCGGGGCTGATCTTCCCGCTCCGCTCGATCTCCGCCGGCGACGCGTCCACCAGCTCGTCCGCTACCCCGCCGGGGCAGATCGCGCAGACCTTGATCCCGTAGCTCCGCCCCTCGTCGGCCAGCGCCTTGCTCAAGGCCAGGATGCCGTGCTTGGAGGCGCTGTACACGCCGGTTCCCGCCCAGGCATCGATGCCCGCGACGCTGGACATGTTGAGGATCATCCCGCCCCCGTTCCTGACCATCTGCCGAAACCCGGCCCGGCAGCAGAAGAAGGTGCCGCGGAG
>CAZTUO010000080.1:0-11230 GCA_964616355.1 uncultured Nitrospira sp. | reverse complement strand
CGTCGAGGGCGAAAAGGAGCGGATCCAGGTGTTCGAGGGACTCGTCATCGCCCGCAAGGGGGCCCGGAACAGCGAAACGTTCACCGTCCGGAAGATCTCCTACGGCGTCGGGGTGGAGCGCATCTTCCCGATCCATTCTCCGACGGTGACGCGAGTGGACGTGGTGCGGCACGGCAAGGTGCGCCGCGCGAAGCTCTACTACCTGCGCCACAAGAAGGGCAAGACGGCCAAGGTGAGCGAACGGGAGTTTTCGCCAGAGGCCAGGGTGGGCGTCGCTGCGGAGGGGAAGATGGCGGAGGCCGTCGGAGCGGCGACCGACGCGGTGGCGGCTGGCAAGGCCTGAGCCAGTCAAGAGCCACAGTGCATGGCACAGAACTGCGCGCTGCCGGCTCTGCGCCGCTTGCTTGGGTGGGAATACGTGGAGCCCACCGATCTCTTCGAGAGGGAAGCACGGAGCCGCGGGTATCGCCTGGTCGCCGGGGTGGATGAGGCCGGGCGGGGCCCGCTCGCCGGGCCGGTCGTCGCCGCGGCCGTGATCCTGCCGCGACGATGCTGGCTCCCCAGGCTGGACGACTCCAAGCAGGTGGCCGAGCCAGAGCGGGAGCGGCTGTACGAGGCCATCCTCGACCGGGCCCTGGGCGTCGGCGTCGGCTGCGCCACGGCACACGAAATTGACGCGCTGAACATCCTGGGGGCGACCCGGCTGGCCATGGCGCGGGCGATCACGGCGCTGAGCCCGCGTCCCGACTTCCTGCTCATTGACGCGGTGTCCCTCCCCGCCGTGCCCGTGCCCCAACGGGCGATCGTGAAGGGCGACGGCCTGTCCGTCTCGATCGCGGCCGCCTCGATCGTGGCGAAGGTTACCCGGGACCGGATCATGGCCCAGCATCACCGGCGCTATCCCCAGTACAACTTCCACCTGCATAAGGGCTATCCCACCCCCGAGCACCTGAACCTGCTGGCCGTCCATGGTCCCTGCGTGTTACACCGGCGGAGCTTCGGGCCTGTCCGCGCGCTCTGCCGAAACGGGGCGGCGCAGGGAACGGAGTGCGCGGATGGGTGAGCCGCGCGCGCTCGGGCCGGCCGCCGAGGCGGAGGCGGCGCGGCTGCTGCAGGGCAAGGGCTACCGGATCCTGGCGCGCAACCTGCGGCTGCCCGGCGGCGAGCTCGATCTCGTCGCCGAGGCGGCCGGCGTGCTCGTCTTCGTCGAGGTGAAGGCCCGGCGCAGCGCCGCGTTCGGCGGCGCCCGGTACGCGGTGGGCGGCCGGAAGCGCACCCGGCTCATCCGGCTGGCCGCCCAGTACCTGGCGCAGCGGCGGCTCAAACACCAGCCCTGCCGCTTCGATGTGGTACTATGCCACGGAGCCGCGGCCCGGCCAGACTGCCTGGAGCACATCGAGAACGCGTTCCAGGTGCCGGAAGACGATCTGAGATGGTGACGCGCGACCGGGGGGCCTCAAGCGGAGAAGCAGTCGGATCGCGGCGATGATTACTCGTAGGTTGAAGCCCAGGTGCAAAGCTGACCGCGCGGCGCGATGGCCTGCGACCTGTCCCGCGTCCCGCGTCCCGCGTCCCGCGTCATGATTCAACTCTTCCACGTCTCCAAATACTATGACCGCAAGCCGGCGCTCCTTGACATCAATCTCCAGATTGCGAAAGGCGAGTTTGTGCTGCTCATGGGGCCGAGCGGGGCGGGCAAGACGACCATGCTGAAGCTCCTCTTCTGCGCCGAGCAACCGGATGAGGGACAGATTTTGGTCCAGGGCCGCAACATCGCCCGGCTGCGGTCATCCGATATCCCCTACCTGCGGCGGACGATGGGGTTTGTCTTCCAGGACTTTCGGCTTCTCCCGAAGAAGACCGTGTTCGAGAACGTCGCCTTACCACTCCTCGTCCAGGGCGTCTCGGCGTTCGAGATCCGGCGGCGGGTGCTGGAGGCGCTCAAGGGTGTGGGCGTCGAGCACAAGCGGGACAGCAAGCCGTTGATGCTGTCGGCGGGCGAGCAGCAACGCGTGTGCATCGCCCGGGCGATTGTGACCGGCCCGATCATCCTGCTCGCGGACGAGCCAACGGGCAACCTGGACGCGGACCTGACCCGCGAGATCATCGAGCTGTTCAAGGCGATCAACACGCGCGGGACGACGGTCATGCTGGCGACCCACAACCGCCAGGTGTCGGAGCAGGTCAACCGGCGGGTGGTCACGCTCAACCAGGGTCGGCTGGTCTCCGACGAAGGGAACGGCGCGTGAGGCGGCTGGGCTATCTCCTCCGGGAAGCGCTGACGAACGTCCGGTTGAACCGGACCACGACCCTGATCGCCGTCGCGACGACGGCTTTCACGCTGGCCTGCTTCGGGGTCTTCCTGCTGCTCTACCTCAACCTGAAGGGGCTCGTGCGCTCCCTCCAGGAGGACATCCGGGTCATCGTGTACCTGCGCGAAGGGCTCGTGCCCCAGGCGGTCGCGGACCTGCAGCGGCGGCTGAAGGGCCAGCCGGAGGTTGCGACCCTCACCTACGTCTCCAAGGAGCAGGCCCTGGCGGATTTCACCAGGGAGTTTCCGGGGGACGCGCCCCTGCTCCAGGGCCTGGGCGAGAATCCGCTGCCCGCCTCGCTGGAGGTGACCCTCGCGCCGGCCTTCCGGTCCCCGGCCGCGGTGAAGCGGTGGGTGGAGCGGGTCCAGGCGTTGCCGGAGGTGGAGCAAGTCCAGTACAGCCGGGAGTGGATTGAGAACCTCACGACCGTGATCGGATACCTCGAGCTCGCGGCCATGGGCGTCGGCGCCCTGCTGACCGCGGCGTCGGTCACGATCATCGCCAGCATGATCCGCTTGACCCTCTACGCGCGGCGCGACGAGATCGAGATCCTGCGGCTGATCGGGGCCACCGGGGCGTTCATCAAGATTCCCTATCTCCTGGAGGGGGCCTTCCTCGGGGCGGCCGGCGGCTTGCTCGCCGTGCTGCTCCTGCGGGGAGCCTTCGAGTACGTCACGGGCCAGCTCGGCATCTCCGGGCAGTTCCTCGGAATCACGTCTGTGCTGGGATTCTTTCCGCTCCACGTGTCGGCTGTCCTGGTGACGGCCGGCCTCCTCGTCGGCTTCGCGGGCAGCTTCGTGTCGTTGCTTCAATTCGGAAGGGCACGGCCATGAGGGGCGCCCTAGGGCTCAGTGGAGCCCTCGTGTTGGCCGTCGGCCTAATCGTCGAACCGTCTGGGGTGAGCCCTTCGAGGGCGCTCAGGGCAGGCCTTGTCGAACCAGCCTGGGCGGCTAAGGACCGCGACGAGCCGATCAGCCAGCGGATTGAGCGGGAGCGCCGCGCGCTGGAGAAGCTCACTCGGGAGATCGAGGAAAAGCGAAAGCACGCCGAAGAGGCGGAGAAAAAGCGCGAATCCTTGCTCCAGACGCTCCAGGACCTTGACGAGCGGCTCCTGCGGAGCCGGCAGGAGCGTCAGGCGATTGACCAGCAGCTCAAACGGAAGGACCAGGAGATCGAGGCGATCACGGCCCGAATCGCCGCGATGCGGGCCCGCATGGCGGAGCGGAAGGGATCCATCCTCGCCCGGCTGCGGGTGCAGTACATGGAAGGCCGCTTGGGCCACCTGAAGTCGCTGCTCGCCGCGCAGAGCTTGGCAGACCTCCAGCGACGGTTCCAGTACCTGTCGGCGGTCTCCCAGCTCGAATACGACCTGATGGAAGGCTACCGGATTGACCTCATCGAGCTCGAGGAGGCCGAGCGGCAGCGAGCGCGCGCTCGTGAGGAGATGCTCGGGTTCAAGCAGCGCGTGGAGCGGTCGCTGGCGGAGATCCAGGAAGCCAAGCAGCAGAAGCGCGTCTTCCTCGCCAAGCTGACCCGGGAGAAAGCCTCCTACGATCGCGCGGTGGAGGAGCTCGAGAAGTCCGCCGCCCGCGTGGACCAACTCCTCAAGAAGCTGCTCAAGGACCTGGAGGACCGGCGCCGGGCCGCCGCCCGCCCGCCGGCCGAGCCGAAGGGGCCGCATCCCGCGCGCGGTGTCCTGCCCTGGCCAGCCGAGGGCGAGGTCGTCTCATTCTTCGGGCGCCAGAAGCATCCCCAGTTCGACACGTACGTGGAACGCAAGGGCATCGAGATCCGGACCGACGAGGGCAGCGCGATCCGGGCGGTTATGGCTGGTCACGTGGCCTTCGCCGACTGGCTGAAGGGCTACGGATTGGTGCTCATCCTGGACCACGGCAACGGGTTCTTCTCCCTCTACGCCCACGCCTCGAAGCTTCTGGCGAAGGTCGGGGACCTGGTCCAGGCCGGCCAGGTGATCGGGGAGACCGGCGACACAGGGCTGACCGGCGACAGCACGCTCTACTTCGAGCTGCGCCAGGGGGCGGAGCCGGTGGATCCATTGGCGTGGCTGGCCAAACGGCGGTAAGATGGGGTCACAACCGGGTACCCGTTGCTTTGCCCGTAGTAAAAGGTGGACTGTGCGTTGAGGTCCTGAGGACGCGAGAACCCGCCAAGCGGGGACGTGACCGAGGGCCTTTTTCAACATCCCGTCAGAAAAGGAAGTGGGCGGCTATGGAACATCAAGGCCAGCGGCGTTCATGGTACTGGGGCCCCGTCATCATGGTGGTCCTGGTCTTCGGGATCCTGATCGGCAAGGGCTGGGAGCGGACCGGACACGCGACCGAGACGTACGAAGAGCTGAAGACGTTCTCGGAGGTCCTGACCCAGATCCAGAAGCACTACGTCGAGGAAGCGAAGACGAAGGACCTGGTCCAGGGGGCCATCCGGGGGATGCTCGCCACGCTGGATCCCCACTCGGCCTACATGACTCCGGAGATGTACAAGGAGATCCAGGTCGAGACCAAGGGCGAGTTCGGGGGCGTTGGCATCCAGATCGGGATCAAGGACAACCGGCTCACGGTGATCGCCCCGATCGAAGGCACGCCGGCGCAGCGCGCGGGGATCAAGGCGGGTGACTTCATCATCAAGGTCAACGACGAGCCGACCAAGGACATGACACTGATGGAGGCGGTCCAGCGGATGCGCGGGCCCAAGGGCACCAAGGTCAGCCTGACGGTCCAGCGGGACGGCACGCCGGAGCCGTTGAGCTTCACGCTCGTGCGGGACGTCATCAAGATCGAGAGCGTGAAGTCGAAGGTGTTGGAGAACACCATCGGCTACATCCGGCTGAGCCAGTTCCAGGAATCCACCGGGCGGGACCTCAGCAAGGTGCTGAAGCAGTTCCGCGAGCAGAAGATTCAGGCCACGATCCTAGACCTGCGGAACAACCCCGGCGGGCTCCTGACCTCGGCGGTGGAGGTGTCCGAGCAGTTCATCGGGCCGGGCAAGCTCATCGTTTACATCAAGGGGCGCGATGGCCGGAAGGACGAGTACGTCTCCCGCCAGAAGGACCAACCCGACGACTATCCGATGATCGTGTTGGTCAACGAGGGGTCGGCCAGCGCCTCCGAGATTGTCGCGGGGGCGTTGCAGGACTGGGGCCGCGCGGTCATCGTCGGAACCACGACCTTTGGCAAGGGGTCGGTGCAGACGATCCTGCCGCTAGCCGATGGGTCAGGGCTGCGGCTCACGACAGCGAAATACTACACGCCCAAGGGCCGGTCCATTCAGTCCACCGGCATCACGCCCGACATCGTCGTAAAGCCCCAGCCGGTGGTCGTCGCCAAGGCCGGCGAGCCGGAGGCGAAGGGTGCGAAGCCGAAGGAGGGCACGGCGCCGGGCGGCGCCAGGCCGGGCGACGAGGGCGCCGCGAGGCCGGCGCCTTCCGGCGAGCCGGGGGCCGAGCCCTCCGCCGAAGAGGACATCCAGCTTCAGAAGGCGATCGAGCTGCTGAAGACCTGGAAGATCTTCAAGGAGCTGCGGCCCTTGTAATTGCCCTCCAGCGCAGGCGGGCTGCACTTGAACACTGCGGCTGGCCCTTGCGCTGGCCATCCTGCCGAACACCCCGCCCGCCAGGCCTTGACAAGAACCAAGGCCCTGGCCCGGCGCATCCCATTCGGAATCTACGTTCCACTGCGCAGTAATTAGCGTTTAAGCGCATCGTTGGGGCCAATCGGGCGGCGGCAGATTTGACCGATTGAGTCCCGCGCCCGGTTCCGGTATGCAGGCGCCACTCGTCGGGCTGCATCCCGGGCCCGCGCCGGCGGCGAGCGAATGGGGGTCGCGCCGATGGCCTGCCGGGACTCGCCGCCGCGCCGCCGGACCCTGCCTCGCAGGGGACTGGCTCCGCCGTCTGCGGCAATGCCTGTCCCCGGGCCTCACTGGTTGCTCGCCGGCCTGGCTTTCCTGCTTCTCGCGCTGGCCCCGGACGTCCTCCTGGCTGCTTCCCAGCCCCGGGTGGTGGTTGGTCCGGAACGCTTCGAGCGCACCGGCGGCGCCCCCGACCGCTATGAGCGACCGTTTACGGTGCCTGCCTACGTCGGCGCGCCCTTCACCCTGCCCATCGTCAACGGCAACCCGGATGGCTCCGCGCGCGTGGCGATCGCGGACGCGGTCTCCAGCGGCCGCGTGGCCGTGGACGACGTGGAAGTCGTCGCGCCGAGCGCCTTCTCGAAGACCACTGCGGTCATCGACCGGACGCTCGCGCTCGCCCCCGGGCCGCATACCCTGGTTGTGGAACTCGCGAGCGCCCCGGGGAGCGTGCTCCGGCTTTCGATCCGCGGGACGATCCCGCTGGGGGACCTGACCCAGCCGCGGAGCGGGCACAGCGCCACGCGGCTCCCCGACGGCCACGTGCTGATCACCGGCGGGCGGTCTGGGACCGAGCCGCTCGCGACAACGGAACGGTTCGATGGCGCTACGCTCCAGAGCGCGCCCTTGGACCTCACGCTCCGCACGGCGCGGCAGGGCCACCGCGTGACGCTGCTGCCGGAGGGCTCGTTCTTGGTCACCGGCGGGGCGGACGCGCTCGGGGCGCTCGCCACGGCCGAGCAGCTCCGCCGGGACCTGAGCACAGCCGACCTGCTTCCAGCCGGGCTCCGGAACGCCCGCGCGGGCCACTCGGCGACGCTGCTGCCGGATGGGCGGGTGCTGCTGTTGGGCGGCGTGGATGTCTCGCGCTTTGCCCTGACGGAGGGCGAGGCCTTTGATGCCCGGCCGGACCCGGTCAGCGGCGCCCTCTACGATCCCCAGACGGGGACGTTCACCCCGTTGCCGGATGCACTCCAAATTCCCCGGGCCGACCACACCGCCACGCTACTCCCCAGCGGCTTGGTGCTCGTCGCCGGAGGCCGCAATGGGGACGGGGACCTGGCCTCGGCCGAATTGTTCGATCCGGCGACCGGGCACAGCAGGCAGCTCGCCGCGCCGCTTGCGACGCCGCGGGCAGGGCAGGCCGCCCTACTCCAGCCGGACGGCTCGGTCTTGCTGCTCGGCGGCCGACAAGGCGGCACCGTCCTGGGCTCCCTGGAAGTCTGGCAGCCCGCCACCCAGGCCTTTACCCCGGCCACCGGGACGCTGCTGGTCCCCCGGGCCGGGCACACGGCGACCCGGCTGCCGAACGGCGAGATCCTGGTCGCCGGGGGCGAGGGCCAGGCCGGCGGGCTCGCCCACACGGAGCTGGTCGGTCCGCCGGCCCCCGACGAGACGCCTCCGCAGATCCTCGCTGTCAGCCCGGCGGCTGGGGCCACCCTTGTGCCACGAGCCCCCCTGGTCACCGTGCTCCTCTCCGAGCCGCTGCTGGTGACGACCGTGACGCCGGCGACGGTCACGCTCATGGGCCCCGGCGGGCCGGTCCCCGGCCAGGTGGTCCCGGCGGAGGAGGGCCTGCTGATCGTCTTCGCCCCGAGCAGCCGCTTGGAGCCGGGGACGACGTACACGCTGACGTTGAACGGGCTCACGGATGGCGCCGGCAATCCGCTACCCCCGACGACGAGCCGGTTCACCACGTTCCCGGCGCCCCTCCTCACGGGCTTCACCCCGACGAGCGGCCGGCCGGGTACGGCGGTGACCATCACCGGCCAGGCCTTCGACCCGACCCTGCTCGCCCACCACCGGGTGCGGTTCCATGGGGTGCCGGCCATGGTCACTAGCGCGACGGCGACGAGCCTGACGGTCATTGTGCCCGAGACAGCCGAGACCGGGCCGCTCACCGTCGAGACCCCCGGCGGGATGGCGACGAGCGCCCAGCCCTTCACGGTCCTGCGGCCGCCGGTGCTCACCAATTTCTCGCCGACGGCTGGGGCGGTCGGCACGCTGGTCACGCTCACCGGCGCCCACTTCCTCGGTGTCCAGACCGTCACCTTCGGGGGCGTGGCCGCCGCGTTCACGGTGAGCAATGCCGAGACGCTCGCGGCGACGGTGCCGCCCGGCGCGCGGAGCGGCCCGCTCACGGTCACGACACCGCAGGGGACCGCCGTGAGCACGCAACCCTTCACCCTCGTCAGCAGCGCGCCCGCCCTGGCCCCGATCGGCGCCCGGACGATCCCGCTCGGCACGACGCTGCGCTTCACGGTGAGCGCGACGGACCCGGACGGCGACGCGGTGGCGTTTGCGGTCAGCCCGCTCCCGCTTCCGGCGCATGCGACGTTCCACACCCAGACGGGCGAGTTTCTCTTCACGCCCGACGTGACCCAAGTGGGCACGTTTACGTTGACCGTCACCGCTAGCGACGGCGCGCGCCCCGCCTCGGAGACGATCACGCTCACCGTCACCGGCGCCCCGTCGGCGGCGCGACCGGCGTTGCGGGGCGCGTCGTGGACGGCGGGGGCTTCCCCCTCGCCAACGTGGCCGTCACGCTCAAAGCCACCGGCCAGAGCACGGTCACCGACGCGCAGGGGCTCTTTACGCTCATCGGCGTCCCGAGCGGCCGCCAGCAGTTGAAGGTGGATGGCTTCGCGCAGGGCTATGCGATCCTGGTCGCCCCGGTGGATCTCATCGCCAACGTCACGACGCAGATGGCGTCCCCGCTGATCATCCCGCCCATTGACACCGCCCACGCCGTCCCGGTCAATCCAAATGCCACCACCGTCGTCACCAATCCCGCCCTGCCCGGGGTGGCCCTGACGATCCCGGCGGGGACGGCGAAGCATGCGGACGGCAGCCTCTACTCCGGCTCGCTCTCGATCAGCCTGGTGCCCGAGTACGGCCGGCCGGAATCCCGGCCGGTGGAGCTGCGCCCGGGGCTCTCGATCACGATCCAACCGGCCGGCGTCGTGCTGGATCCGCCCGCCCCGCTGACCTTCCCGAACGTGGACAACCTTCCACCCGGCAACGACCTGGACCTCTGGTCGCTCTCGCCCGACACCGGGACCTTTACCCACGTCGGCACGATGCGGGTGAGCGCCGACGGCGCGCGGATCGAGACCGTCATCGGCGGCGTGCGCAAGACCGCCTGGCACTTTCCCCTCCCGCCGAGCCCGCAGCCGACCCAGAGCGGGACCGATCAGGTGATCGGCTAGTGCACGGAATGTCGGACCGGCTCGCAGGCGGATCTCGCCGAAGGGGCGCTCGCCCTCGATGAGCGCGTGCCCGGCGTCCGCACGCTCGGTGTCGCGCGCGACCTGACCCTGCACTATCGCTCGACCAGCGCCGACGTGCACCCGATCCTCCCCCTGGACGCCTTCTTAAGCGTCCGCGCCGCCGTGCCCCGGACCTTCTCCGCCCGCCTGTCCCTCGGCGGCGTCCAGCAGGGCGAAGAGGTCTACTGGAACGCCGCGGGCCTGCCCGAGAACGCCGACTCGGTCTCGCGGCTCGGCGTCCAGTTCGACGCCTCCAGCCTCACGGCGAGCCCCCTCGGCGCCGGCTGGACGCTGAGCGGTCTCGACCGCCTCTACCCGCAGGCCGACGGGTCCCTTGTCTTGGCCGAAGGGACCGGGGCGACCAAGCTGTTCACGGTGCAGGCTGTGCTCCAGGCAGTCACCGTGACCGCAGCCATCCCGAGCCGGCCCGCGGCGCTGGCTGAGATCTTTTTTGAACGGACGCTGGATCTGACCCTCTCCGACCAGTTTCAGGTCTTGCTCGTCGGCGATCCAGGGTACCCGCTGAAAGTCCCGACGCGTGTGGATGACGTGCTTGAGATCAACGTGGACCGTGAGGATGGCAGCCAGGTCTCCTTCGTCCATGACTACAGCGGAGCCTGTAGCGGCTCTTTGACTTCTCTCCCTCCGACGAACCTCAGCGCTCTGTTCTTGCCGGGGCAGAACCGTGTGACCGTCCGGTTGCGGGACCGTTGCGGCGGCGGCGTGTCGAGTTCCACGATTGCCCTCGTGGTAGATCGTCCCAACGTGGCTCGGTCGGATCAAGGCGCTACCATTCTCCACGTCTCCTCGCGCCTCGCCGCGACGGCCGACCCTCGCGATTTGCTCGGGGGCTTCTTCTCCGCCTATGCTTCCGGCGAGCGGGGGAATTTTATCTTTGGCGCGGGGGACCCAGACCAGACCGCGGTGGTGGACCTGGGACAGATCCGGAGCCTGAACCGGCTCGGGGCCAGCTTCGTGGAAGGGCGGGGCGACCGGGAGGTCTGGGACTTCTTCAAGGTCTTAACGTCCGAAGACGGCGTGACGTTTAGCTCGCAAGGCCTCGTGGGCCAGCCAAGCACCGATCCGCTGGACTTCACCCTCACGTCCCCGAGCTTCTTCACGCTCCCCGCACCCGTGTCGGCCCGGTACATAAAATACCGCTTCGGCCGCGCCTCGCCGGACTTCGGAGGGGGCTCGCGAGTGTATGACCTGGTTGCCGCCCTCGTGCCCCAAACCCAGTTTGTCCCGCCACCCGGCGACTTCTCCACGCTGGTGCGGAACCCCGACGGCACTTTCACCCGAACGCTGAAGGACAGGACCACCGTCCAGTTCAACGCCCAGGGCCTCCAGACCGCCGTGACCGACCGAACCGGAAACCGCACCAGCTATGCCTACGACGGGGACGGCGCGCTGACGACGATCACCGATCCCGCCGGGCAGGTCACGACGCTGTCCTACAGTGGCGGGCGGCTCGCTGCGATCACCGACCCGGCCGGCCGGGTCACGCGGGTCGAGCACGACGGCGACGGGAACCTCACCGCCCTCACCTACGCCGACGGCAGCCGCGTCACCTTCGCCTACGATGCGCAGCATCGGCTCATCCAGCGCACTGACGCCCGCGAGCAGGCCACGCGCTACAGCTACGACTTTGCCGGCCGGTTCACGCAGACCACGTTGCCGACCGGCGAGGTCCGCACGCTCACGCCGACCCAGCAGGCTGCCGTCCCGAACGTGGGCGCCGGCGAAGGCACCCGCGGCCGGCCGGCCGCGCTCGTCCCGCCG
>CAZTUO010000079.1:0-11250 GCA_964616355.1 uncultured Nitrospira sp. | reverse complement strand
CATCGTCGTGGGCGGGAAGGACGGGGGGGTGTTCTATGCGGCGACGGTGAACGCTGGCTTGAGCGAGGTGGCGATTCACCAGATCGAGCGGGGAACGGTCACGCTCCTCGGCGCGGCTCCTGTCAAGCCGAGTCCCGGCGCCTGGCATCTGCTGCGCATCCAGCGGGAGAACTTCGCCCATCTCAGCCGGCCGCGCCTGGCCCTGTTTCTGGACGGCAGGGAGGCTCTGGCGGTGGCGAATGAGCCCATCCGGCAGGGCGGGCGGGTCGGCTTGGTCACGATGGGAACCGTGACCGCGGCGTTCGATGCGTTCCACATCTTGCGGCTCGTGTCGAACGAGCCACTGTCGCCGGCCGCGGCCTATTGATTGAAGGAGCACCTATGCAGGCGAGCGATGGGCGGAGTCGGTCGGCCTTTCGCGCGGCGTTGCTGGCGAGCCTGGTCGGGGCCCTCGGCGGAGCGTCCGACATCCAGGCGGGGACGGCCCTCGCCGTGAGTCCGGAAATCCTGCCCCCCGGTGCGACGCTCACCATCACCGGTGGCGGCTTCGGGTCGTTCACCTCGGCCCGGGTGAATCGGGTCCTGATCAACGGGGTGCCGGCAATGGTTCAGCGCTGGGAGCCGGACCGGGTGGAGGTGAAGGTGCCACTCCGGGCGTCCAGCGGCGCCGTGGAGGTCATCGCCGGGACGAGGAGCATCCGGGCGGGCACCGTGACGGTGCGGCCGCCGGAAATCCACGCTGTCGAGCCGGCTGAGGCCGAGCCGGGCGCCGTGCTCCGCATTATCGGTCGGCACTTCGGCCAGACCGCCGGTTCCAAGGACCCGAACGTGATGTTCGGAGTCAATGACGTGGTGATCGGGGGCGAGCCGGCGCGGGCCCTCCGATGGCACGACGACCTCATCGAGGTGAAGCTCCCTCCCGGGGCAGTGTCGGGCCAGGTCGTCGTCCGCCTGGCGTCCTCCGATCCCTTGCCTGACAGGTCCTGCTGCGCGCCGGTGGAGTACGCGCTCAGCAACGCGGTGCCCCTGTTGGTGAAACCCGCCGTTCGCGTGGACCCGCTCGCCGGCCCGGTTGGCACGAAGGTGGTCCTCTATGGCAAGGGCTTCGGAGCGAGCAAGGCTCCCGACGACGCGGTCCTGTTCAACGGCTATCCGGCGACGGTGGCCGAATGGGGCGACGGCCGTCTTGTCGTGCACGTGCCGCTAAACGCCGAGAGCGGCCCGTTGGTGGTCCGGCGGGCCGGAACGGCCCGCACCGTCGGCGTTTTCACCGTGCAGGTTCCGAAGGCGACGGGACTCTCCCCGGGGAGCGCGCCGATCGGCAGTCTTCTGCGCATCACGGGCGAGCATTTCGGGCAATACTCGGAAAGCGGGGCGACCCCGTTCGCGTTTCTTGACTTCGAGAAAGGCGAGAACGGCGTCGAGATCGGCGGGGTGCCGGCCATTGTGTATCGCTGGCACGACGACCGGATCGACGTGTGGGTCCCCTACAGCGCGAAGAGCGGGCCCGTGGTGGTGCGACGCGGCGGCACCGTGCCCAGGCCGGACGGCACCTGCTGCGCCGAGCGCGGCCTCGTCCGGGTGGAGGCGGGGCGGTTCCACGTCGTCACGCCGCAAGTGGCGTCGGTGAGCCCGCTGGCCGCCGGCGTGGACGACCTCGTCACGATCAAGGGCGCTGGGTTCGGCGACTTTCTCAGGACGTTCGAGGCCACCCAGCCGGGCCTGAACGAGGCCGACCATGAGTTCGCCCTGATTCGGCTGGAGGAGAACGTTGCCCGCACGGAGGTCCTCTTCAACGGCGTGGCCGGGGTCATCCAGTCCTGGATCGACAGTGAGATCGTCGTGCGCGTCCCCAGGCGGAACGTGTTCGGCATCGGGACGCCGGGCGCGTTTCGTGACGATTTGCGCGTGGGGCCGCTGGTGGTGCGCCGCGGCTCGTGGGACCTCCTACCGGACGGCACCTGCTGCACCCCCAAACGATGGGTCAGCGTGATGGCCGGCGAGTTCACCATCCTGCCCCAGGGGCTTCCGGATCAAGGATACTTCGAGGAGCAGCCCGGCCGGGACTAACGGCCGCGTGCAGCCGGAGGGAAGGCCGGAGTCGTGTCCGATCCCATGCGCCACCGCGTCCGGCTCGATCACGCGACCCCGCCGCAAGGACTCCTATGTTGGCGACAAGAAGTCTGTTTGCCAGGGGGGTGGGGTCCGGCTGGATCAAGCGGATGGCCCAGGCGGTGCGCCGAAGACTGCGGCCTCCGGTCGGCAGGCTCGGGCCGGGCCTGGAGGGCCTCGTCATATTGCCGTGGCCGCCAACTCCTCTGGAGCAGCGCGACGCGGGCCGTCTGCTGGACCGCGTCGCGGCCGAATGGACCCTCGCGGAATGGATGCACAAGCAGACGGGCGTGGACCTGCCCGGGCTGATCCGGTTGCGCATCCTCCGGGAAGCGGCGGGCGAAGAGACCGGCCGGCTGCGAAGGTTCCCTTGCGGGCGAGAAAAGGTCGAGCGCGGGATGGCGGCGCTCAGGATCATCCCGGATCTCTGGGAGGGCTATCTGAGCTGCCTCGGCACCCAGTACGAAGGGCTTGTGAGCGTGCGGCGGGACCTCCCGCTCACCTTTTTCGAATTTTGCGAGCGCTGGGTGGTCCACGAGCGGGCCCTGATGGAGGCTCTCGCGCCCAGGTGCCTCGACGTGCCCGGCCGGCTGGATGTGATCCGGCGCACGCTCCGGTCGGGACGGCAAGTGACCACCGCCCCATAGGCACGGGGAGCAGGGTATGACGACGGCGGGGCATCAGGGGCCGATCGCGGAAGGGATCGCGCGGGCGGCCCAGCAGTTCGAGCGGGACTGGATGGGGATCCGTTACACGGATGTCCGTGTCGCATTGGTGCACGAAGCGGTCTTAATCCACCTGCGGGGGTGTACTCCGTCCCAGGCCGAGTGGGAGTTGGTCAGAACCCCGCACGGACGCGCGGTGGTGAAGCAGATGTACCGAGCCCTGTTCGACGAATGTCGGGACGCGCTGGCCAAGACGGTCTCGGCCCTGCTCGATGTGCCGGTGCAGGAGGTCTTCATGGACATGAACGTCTGCGCCGGGGAGAAGGTCATCGTCCTGACCCTGGAGGCGGCTCCGAAGGCTGCCCTGTCCTCCGAGCGGGAACAGCGGCGCGATCGGGCGGCAGATCCAGGAGGCTCATGAGCCGGGCAACCCGCGCGTCCAGCGCGGTCACCTCACGCTCGAGCAGCAGCGTCCGGCACCGCAGCCGCTGGTCGTGACAGAGGCCCAGCACCAAGGCGTTGATGTGCTCGATATAGGCTTCGTTGAGCGCAGCCTTTCCTTCGTCAGGGACCAGCGGGATGCCGGGCTGGACGACGATCAGCGTGGAGAACAGCTCGTTGGTGACCCGAAAGCAGCGCTCCAGGTAGGCGTCCAAGTCCTGCACGCGCACCTCCGTGTCTCCCCGGATATCGCCCAGGGTGTAGGCCATCATATCCACCGGGGTCCGGTCCGTGATGAAGGCCCCCGGCCTCTCCCGCCACGCCTTCTCGGCTGCCGAGAGGATCTCGTGCTGAACGAGCAGGCGGGTCGCGAACGGCATCGGCTCGGCCGGATCGAGGCCATGCCGCTCGAACACCGCGCTCGTGCCGGTGCGGACAAACGGAATGCCCCCCGCTCTGGAGAGCGCCTCCGCCAGCGTGGTCTTGCCGACGCGATGCCCTCCGCAGAGTCCAAGCCCTCGGGCAGGCCCTGAGCCTTCCTTCGCCGACATCCCTGCGTCCCTGATCGGCTGGCCTCGGCTGTCGCCTGGAGTGCCCGGTGGCGCCCCGGACCGGCGGGCCCCCGATCGGTGGCGCATGGTAGTCCAAGTCCTTGAAAATAGCAATAAAAAGGCTTGCGACACCCCAGTAAAGCTTGTATGATGGAGCGGTCGAGGCACAACCCTGGTGAAAACCCTGATAGCCCTGCTCAAGCGCTACTTTCTGACCGGCTTGCTGGTCATCACCCCGATCTGGGGCACGGTGCTCGTCCTGAAGACCCTCTTCGTGGCGGTGGACGGCATCCTGGGGGATGTGCTGGCCAAGGTCGTCACCCCGGATTACTACGTGCCAGGCCTGGGCATTCTGGCCCTCGTCCTGCTCATTTTTCTCACCGGGTTGCTTGCCGCCAACATTATCGGCGGCCAGATCGTCCGGCTCTGGGAGGACTGGCTGCACCGGGTGCCGGTGGTACGCAGCATCTACGCGACCCTCAAGTCCATGATGGATATCCTCTCGTTCAAGGAGCGGGAGAAGTACAACCGCGTCGTCCTGATCCAGTTTCCGAAGAACGGGCACTACTGCTTCGCCTTCGTGACCGGCGTCACGCACGGGCAGGTCCAGGAGGTCTCGCCCGACCCGCTGGTGAACGTGTATGTGCCGACGTCACCCAACCCCACCTCAGGCTATTTTCTGCTGGTTCCGGAGCGGGAGGTGGTGCCGGTGGACATGAGCGTCGAGGAGGCGATGAAGCTGATCGTCTCCGGCGGTCTCTACTCGCCGCCCGCTGTCCCGGCTGGCTCCGGCTCGCGGCCGCCCGGGCCCGCGGCCGGGCAGCCCGAGCCGGCCCCACGTCCCGATCTTGAGGTGCCGATCGCATGAGGACGGGGCTTTCCGATACCAAGGCGCCGGCCGCCGCGACCACCGCCCGGCAGGAGGGGCCGCTCGAGGGATTGGCCGCAATCGTGATGGCGGCGGGCATCGGCAAGCGGATGCAGTCCAAGCTCGTGAAGGTTCTCCACCGGGTCGCGGGCCGGCCGATGGTCCTTTACCCGCTGGACCTCGCGATGAAGCTGGCGGGGGAGGGCGTGACGGTCGTCGTCGGCCGGCAGGGCGACGCGGTGGCCGCGGTCGTCGAGGCGCAATATGCGGCGGCGGGGTACGGCGGGATGCGCGGCGTCCCGGCGCGCGGGCAGGGCGTGACGGCGAGGGTCCAGACGGCCGGGGACGCCCCGCCGATCCTGATCGCGCGCCAGGCGGAGCAACTTGGCACGGGCCACGCGGTCCAGCGGGCCTGCGAGGCGATCCTGAGGGCGCGCGGCGCGGGCGCGCCGCGCTACCTGATCCTGAACGGCGACACGCCGCTCCTGGCTGAGGCCACGGTGCGCGAGCTGCTGGCGCGGCATGAGCGCGGCGGGGCGACGGTGACCGTGCTGACGGCGATGCTGGACGACCCCTCCGGCTACGGGAGGATCGTGCGGGACGGAGACGGCCGGGTCCTGCGCATCGTCGAGGACCGCGACGCCTCCGAGGCGGAGGCCCGCATCCGCGAGGTGAACGTCGGGACCTATGTCGTGGAGGGGGCCTTTCTCTTCAAGGCTCTGGACCGGCTGGAGGCGGCGAACGCCCAAGGCGAATACTACCTGACCGACGTTGTCGCGCAGGCGGTCGCGGACGGGCTGCGCGTCGAGGCCCTGGCGACACGGGAGCCGGAAGAGGGGGTGGGGATCAACACGCGCCAGCAGCTCGCGCTGGCCGAGCGCCTGCTCCGGCGGCAGGTCTGCGAGCGGTGGATGGAGGCTGGCGTGACGATCCTGGACCCGGCCACGACCTGGATCGACGCAGACGTGACGATCGGGCCGGACACGACCATCCATCCGGGGGTGACGCTCGAGGGCCGCACGGTTGTGGGCGGGGACTGCGAGCTACGGTCCTATGTGCGGATCACCGACAGCCGGCTCGGCAACGGGGTGGTGGTGCAGGACTGCTGCGTGATCCGAGAGGCGACGCTCGAAGACCAGACGACCGTCGGGCCCTTCGCGCACCTGCGGCCCGGGACGGTTGTGCGGCGCAGGGCGAAGGTCGGAAACTTCGTCGAGCTCAAGCAAGCCGACCTCGGCGAAGGCGCCAAGGCGAATCATCTCAGCTATCTGGGGGACGCGCGGATCGGCAAGGACGTCAACATCGGGGCGGGCACGATCACCTGCAACTTCGACGGGGTGCGCAAGCACCGGACGGTCATCGAAGATGGCGTCTTCGTGGGCAGCGACACCCAGTTCATCGCGCCGGTGACGGTCGGCCGCGGCGCGGTCGTGGCGGCGGGCGCGACGATCACGGCGGACGTGCCGGCTGACGCGCTGGCGATCGCGCGCGTGCCGCAGGTCAACCGGCCGGGCTGGGCCGCCCGGCACCGCGCCCTGCAAAGCGGCGGGGATCGCGACGCGTCGCGCGTGAAGCGTGAGGCGCCCTCCGGTCCAGAGACGCCTCACGCGTCGCGCGTCGCGAAGGGACGGCCGTTCATCGCCAAGAAGAAGCCGTCGCCGGCTGTGGCTAGCAGGACCCGCAAACGAGGGAGAGGCTGACCGGCGATGTGCGGGATCGTCGGCTATCTCGGCAGCCAGTCCGCCGTGCCCATGCTCCTCGAGGGGCTGCGGCGGCTCGAGTACCGGGGCTACGACTCGGCTGGGCTCGCCGTGCTGCAGGATGGGACGCTGGAGGTGCGGCGGGCGCCGGGCAAGCTCGCGAATCTGGAGGCCCTCGTGCGGGCGCAGCCGCTCCAGGGCTCGATCGGCATCGCGCACACCCGCTGGGCGACCCACGGCAGGCCCTCCGAAGAGAACGCGCACCCGCACCGGTCGGGCGGCTGCGTGGTCGTGCACAACGGCATCATCGAGAACTACTTGCCCCTCAAGCAGGAGCTCCAGGACGCAGGGTTCCGGTTCGAGTCCGAGACCGACACGGAGGTGGTCGCGCACTTGATTCACCGGGCCCTTCGCCGGGGGCTGGGCCTGGCCGAGGCGGTTCTGGCCGCGACGAAGCTGATCCGGGGCAGCTACGCGCTCGTCGTCATGGCGGAGAGCGAGCCTGACCGGCTCGTGGCCGCCCGATCGGGCTGCCCGCTGGTCCTCGGGCGTGCGGGCGACTCCGCCTGGATCGCCTCGGACGTGACGGCCATGTTGGCGCACACGCGGGACGTGGTGTTTCTGGAGGAGGGGGACCTGGCGGTGGTGACCCGGACGGGCGACCGGATCCTGGACCGGCAGGGCCGGCCGGCGGCGCGGCCGACCACGCGCATCGCCTGGGATGCGAAGGCGGCCGAGAAAGGCGGCTATCCGCATTTCATGCTCAAGGAGATCCACGAGCAGCCGCAGGCGATCCGGGACACGCTGCGGGGGCGCTACCGCTTCGAGAGCGGCACCGCGGATCTGGCCGGCATCGGCCTCGAGCCCGAGTCGCTCGCGTCGGCCCGCTCGATCTGGATTGTGGCTTGCGGGACCTCCTGGCACGCGGCCCTCGTGGGGAAGTATCTGTTCGAGGAGCTGCTCCGGATGCCGGTCCAGGTGGACATCGCCTCGGAGTTCCGCTACCGCGATCCGCTGGTCCAGAAAGACGACCTGTTCCTGACCATCTCCCAGTCGGGCGAGACGGCCGACACGCTGGCGGCTGCCCGCGAGGCGAAGGCCAAGGGGGCGCGCGTCCTGGCCATCGTGAACGTGGTCGGGAGCACGCTGGCGCGCGAGGCGGACGGCGTGCTCTACACCCACTGCGGGCCGGAGATCGGGGTGGCTTCCACCAAGGCCTTCACGGCCCAGCTCGCGGCGTTGTACCTGCTCGGGCTTTACCTGGCCCGCACGCGCGGGACGCTGACCGCCGACGACGGGCGGGTCTGGCTGGAGCGGTACGTGGCGCTTCCGAGCCTGGTCGAGCAGGTGCTCGCGCGGGAAGGCGAGATCGCCGAGATCGCCGGGCGCTTCGCCGAGAAACGGAACTTCCTGTACCTCGGCCGTGGGATCAACTACCCTATTGCGCTGGAGGGGGCCCTCAAGCTCAAGGAGATCTCCTATATCCATGCGGAGGGCTACGCGGCTGGCGAGATGAAACATGGCCCGATCGCGTTGATTGACGAGGACATGCCGGTGGTGGTCCTGGCGCCGCGGGACAGGCTGTATGACAAGACCGTGAGCAACCTGATGGAGGTCAAGGCCCGCCGGGCGCCGGTCATCGCCTTCGTCAGCGCGGGCGAGCGAGTGTTGGGGAGCGTGGCGGACGCGGTGTTCCGGATTCCGGATGTCCCGCCTCTGCTGACCCCGATCCTGTTTGCGGTCGCGCTGCAACTGCTGGCCTATCACGTCGCCGTACTGCGGGGGACCGACGTGGACCAGCCGCGGAACCTGGCGAAAAGCGTGACGGTGGAGTGATGGAGGTGGGGGCCCGTCCGCTGCACGCGGCCGGGTAGAGAGAAGAGGGGAGAGGAACCATGCCGATCAGCCAAGAGGAAGTCGAGCACGTGGCGAAGCTGGCGCGGCTGGAGATCACCGAGGCGGAGAAGGAGACCTTCAGCCGCCAGCTCAGCAGCATCCTGGCCTATGTCGAGACGCTCGAGGCGATTGACACCAAAGGCGTCGAGCCGACGGCGACGGTGCTGGGCCAGGTGAATGTGTTCCGCGAAGATGAGGCGCGTCCCGGCCTGCCGGTCGAGCAGGCGTTGGCCAACGCGCCGGAGGCCGGCGACGGGTTCTTTGTCGTGCCGAAGGTCATCGGTGAAACTTGAGTGACGGGTGACAGGTGACGGGTGACGGGTTGCCGGACGGTCGGTGCTTGGTGCGCAAGTCACGTGTCACACGTTACGCGTCACGAGGGTAAGAAAGATGTTTCGACAAATGTTGCGTGCCAAGATCCACCGGGCAACCGTGACCGACGCCTGCTTGGAGTACGAAGGCAGCCTGACCGTGGACGAGGATCTCCTCGACGCGGCCGGGATCCTGCCCTACGAGCTGGTGATGATCTCCAACCTCAACAACGGGGAGCGCTTCACGACCTATGCGATGGCGGGGAAACGAGGGAGCGGCGAGATCGTGCTGAACGGGCCGACCGCCCGGAAGGCCGTCGTGGGGGACAAGATCATCATCTTCTGCTACGAGTACTACGCGGAAGATGAGGCCAAGCGGCACCGGCCGAAGATCATTCAGGTGGACGACAAGAATCGGATCGTGAGCAAAGCGTGAGGGGTGCCGGGTGATGTGTGCGGGGCCATATTGGGCCCCCCCGATTCCTGCACTCACCACTGCCCACTTACCGCCTCTCGCTGAGTTGAGGTCATGGCGCTGCACAAACTCACGCTGAGCGAGCTGCAGGACAAATTCACGAAGGGCGAAGTCTGCGCCCGAGACATCGTGTACGCCTATCAGCTCCGCATCCGGCAGGTGGAGCCCAAGGTGAAGGCCTACATCACGCTCAGGCTGGACGCGGCGATGGCCCAGGCCGAGGCGCTGGACACCAGACTGAAGGCCTGGCGGAAGACGGTGCCGATGATGGGGATGCCGCTCGCCATCAAGGACAACATCTGCACGGAGGGCGTGCTCACCACCTGCGCCTCGCGGATCCTCGGGAACTTCGTGCCGCCCTACGACGCCACCGTGGTCGCGCGGCTGCGGGAGCGGGGCTATCTGCTGCTCGGGAAAACCAACCTGGACGAGTTCGCGATGGGCTCCTCCACCGAGAACTCGGCGTTTGGGCCGAGTCGGAATCCGTGGAACCTGGCCTATATCCCCGGCGGGTCCAGCGGCGGCTCCGCGGCCGCGGTGGCGGCCGATGAGTGCGCGGCCGCCCTGGGCTCCGATACCGGCGGGTCCATCCGGCAGCCCGCGGCCTGCTGCGGCGTCGTCGGGCTCAAGCCCACCTACGGCCGCGTGTCGCGGTACGGACTCGTCGCGTTCGCCTCTTCGCTCGATCAGATCGGCCCGCTCACGAAGACGGTGGCGGATGCGGCGCTGCTGATGAACGTGATCGCCGGACACGACCCGCTCGATTCGACGTCTGCGGACGTGGCCGTGCCCGACTACACGCGCTCGTTCAAGCGGAAGGACCTCAAGAAGCTCAAGGTCGGCGTCCCGCAGGAATACTTCGCCGACGGACTGGACCCCGAGGTGGACCAGGCGGTCCGGGCGGCGGTGGAGGTGCTGAAGGAGCTGGGCGGCGAGATCAAGGACATCTCGCTGCCGCGGACCGACGCCGCCATCGCGACGTATTACCTGATCGCGACCGCCGAGGCCAGCTCCAACCTCGCCCGGTACGACGGCGTCAAGTACGGGCTGCGCGCGAAGCAGACGAAGGACCTGCTCGAGATGTACATGAAGACCCGGCAGGAGGGCTTCGGGCCCGAGGTGAAGCGGCGCATCATGCTGGGTACCTACGCGCTCAGCGCCGGCTATTACGAGGCCTACTATGGGAAGGCGCAGGCGGTGCGGACGTTGATCCGCCGGGACTTCGAGGCGGCCTTCCAGGAGGTGGACCTGATCGTCACGCCCGTGATGCCGACGCCCGCCTTCAAGCTCGGAGAGAAGGTCGAGGATCCCCTCCAGATGTATCTCTCGGACATCTACACGACCTCGGTCAACCTGGCGGGGAATCCAGCGATCTCGGTTCCCTGCGGGTTCAGCAAGGCAGGCCTGCCGATCGGTCTCCAGCTCATCGGGAGGCCCTTTGACGAAAGCACGCTCCTGCGCGGGGCGCACGCCTACGAGCAGGAGACGAGCTGGCGGACCAAACGGCCTCCGGTGCGATAGGGGTGTCAGAGGGGCCGGGCCGGGCCGCTCCAGCGCAAGAGGGGGAGAATCCATGCTGATCGAGATCGCGGCGTTGCTAGCCGCGGTGGCGTTCGTCGCGCTAGTGGCATTGCTGGTGCCGACGCTGCTCGAGCTCCGGCGCTCCGCGGCCGAGTCGGCGCGCCTGATGGCCAAGCTGAACGCGGAGCTGCCGACCCTGCTGAAGGAGGTCCGGTCCGTAACGGAGAATGTGAACGACCTCGCGGACCGGGCGCGCGATGGGGTCGAGCGGGCGTCGGTGTTGCTTCACGCGGTGGGCGAGGTCGGTGAGACGGTGCAGCAGGTGCACGGGATCGTCCGCGGCTCCTCCGGGGCGATGCTGGTCAACGTCGCCAGCGTGGTCGCCGGGCTCCGGGCCGCGTCTGCGGTCCTGCGGAGGCGTCTTCAGAGGGAAAGGGGGCATAGCGATGGCGGGCAATGATTCGGGATGTTCTGCAGGAACGGTGATTCTGTCTTTCCTGGCCGGCGCGGCCGTCGGGGCGGTGGTGGCACTGCTCACCGCGCCGCAGTCCGGCCGCGAGTCGCGCGAGCAGCTTCGGCGCTACGCGCAGCGGACGGAGGAGAAGCTCCGCGAGGCGGCCGACCGTGCTAGCGAGGTGATCGAGAAGGCGGTCGAGAAGGGGCGGGAGTTCGTCCAGGAGAAAAAGTCGGTGCTGACCGAGGCGGTGCGA
>CAZTUO010000078.1:0-11373 GCA_964616355.1 uncultured Nitrospira sp. | reverse complement strand
AGGAGCCGATTTACATTCGGCCGGCGGAGCGGGTGAACTGGCTCTGAGGCTGAGGTGCACACCGCCATCCGTGCTCAGCCGTCAGCAAACATGACGGGCTGAGCGCTGAGGGCTCGGCGAGGGGGCAGGAGGCGTATGTGAGCGCCCCTGCCCCCTTCTCTTCTCTGAATTTGTAGAAGGAGTGACGGGCGTGGGTACGCGGGGGGGCCTAGAGTGGGGCCAGCCGTCTGGGATGCAGGTGCTGGTCAGCCTGTTGGTTGTGGTTCTTGGAGTCTGCAGCGCCGTGGTCTTGGACCGGGTGGACCAGGACCTTCGGATCATGTACACGGAATATACATTGGCGGCGGCCGACCTCGCCCACATCTCGGCGGATGTCATGCGCTACCGGACGACGGTGATTCGGGGGTTGGAAGCCCCCGGCGAGGAGGAATTCGCCCGGCTGACCGTGCCGCTTCCTGCACAGCGGACGCGGATCGAACAGGCGGTGGAGCGGTACGCCAAGGCAAGCCTGCGCGTGTCGAGGAGTGGACGCAGCGAGCGCGACGACTTGCAGGCCCTGAAGAAAAGCCTGGAAGCCTATTTTGCCGCGGCGGGCGAGGCTGTCCGACTCATGAGTCAGGTATGGACGGCTGCCTCTCCGGCGGAGGCGGCGGAACTTCGCCATCGAGCGGAGCTGCATGCGGCGGACAACGCCGGGCCCAAGCTGATCCAGGTCAGTCTGGCGCTCGATCGATTGATGGAAACCGTCGCCGACGTTGCCAAGGACATGAGAGAGGAGGGGGCCTCCACGATTCGGGCGATCGGCGTGGTCTTGCTGGGAGGCAGCTTCCTCTTGGCGCTGCTCAATCTTTGGAGACCACCGGCGGAGCGGCCAGCCCGGCTGGCGTCGCCTGGGTACCCGATCCAGCAGGCGTCGGCGGGCCCCGGCCACGGGGCCTCCTTGCTGGACCCTGGCGGGCCGCATCGGACAAACTAGAACCACCGAACGGGAACACGGATGCGAGATGAACTGTCAGCGGTGCAACGGGACGATGGTCGAGGAGATGTTCGAAGACCTGCGGGATGACACCGGCTCCATCAGGTTTCCAGGCTGGCGCTGCATGTTGTGTGGCGAGATCCTGGACCCGGTGATTTTGAAGAACCGGGCGTCGCCTTCCGAACCCTGCGGGAGCGGTGCGCGCTTGAAGACGCTGATTCGGTTGGGCGGATAGCACAAGGGGCGCCTCCGGCCGCATCCGGATCCCGAGAGGGCCGAGGCCGGAGAGTCACGGCGGACCGGTGAGGGCCCCCGTGGCATAGGCCAACGTCACCTCGGCGATCTTGTAGTCGTATTGAGCCTCTGCCAGCCTGGTCTGGGCCGCGGTCAAGGCGACCTCCGACTGGGTGACCTCCACCACGGAGCCCAATCCCAACTTGTATCGTTGCCTGGCGAGCTGCAACGCCTCCCGTGCGGTCCGGACCTGCTCCTCCGCAAGCTTGATCTGCTGGGCGAGCGACAGCGTCTCCAGGTACGAGGTCGTGACCTGCTGGGTGAGCGCCTGCTCGATGTTGAGGCTCGTGGCCTGGGCAGCATCCCGTTGGGCCGCCGCTTCCCGGACCTGGTTCTCGATCAGGAAGCCGGTGAAGAGGGGCATGGACATCAGGGCCCCGGCCGCCCACCAGCCGCCGTGCTCCTGGTGTTGCCTCGGGTCGTAGGGATCGAAGCTGCCGCCGCTCGCGATCGCCGAGATCGTGGGGAGGTACTGCTTCTTCATGGCGCGGACCTTCGCTTCCGCCGAGGCGACGAGTTCCTTGGCCTTCTTGAGTTCCGGATGGGAGAGGCTCTCCGCGATGAGCGAGTCCAGCGGCCGTGGCTGCCTGATCTCCACCGGAAAGTCGTCGAGGACGTAGTCTTCCGGCCCGGTAATGCCCATGGCGCGGTTCAAATCCGCAAAGCTGGCCTTCAGGTCGTTCCGGGCTCGGACGAGCAGTGCCTCCGCATTGGTCAGTTCCACCTGCACGAGGTCCAGATCCAGCTTGGACTTGAGCTGCTGACGGTACAGTGCCTCGATCTGATTCTTGATGACCCCTCGCTCTCTGACCGTTTCTTCGGCGATCTGGACCAGCCGCCGGCGCTTCTGGCTGGTGAAATAGGCCCGCTCCACGGCCAGCACCACAAGCGCCCTTCTGGCGGTGATGTCCTCTTCCTGGGCCCGCTTGGCCAGCTCGGACGATTCCACGAGGTTCTTGGTGAACCCGAAATCGTAGATCCGCTGATTGGCCAGCACGCCGCTCACGAAGATGCTCTGGTTCTGCTGCAGCAGGGCGCCGCCGACGAAGAACCGAGGATTGATGCGTCCCGCGCCAAACGAGTTGTCAATGTTGGCGGAGACCTGAGGATAGTAGAGGGACCGTGCCTGTTCCGTGCGCGCGTCGGCGGCGACGAGCGTCGCATCAGCTTCTTGGAGCAGGGGGTGCACCCGAAGCGCAAGTTCCACGGCTTGCCGCAACCCCAGGAAGCTGCCGGGCGCGAGCGACTCGCCACGGGGCGGCTCAGCCGAGGCGCGTTGGGCACTGGTCCGGTCCGACGCCCCGAGCACACACAGGACGGTCGCTGTCAGGGTCAGGCCTCGCATGAGCAGTCTGCGACTCATTGGGGTCTCCTTTCCTTGTCACGGCAGCCCGTGGCCGATTGGTCCGGATCGGGCGAGCTCTATCAGGAGCCCGGCTGCACAGCCCCAGGCTTCGTCCCGACATGGTTACGATTGCTGCCGGGGGTGTTCGGAACCCCGGAGGTGCGTGGCTCGAATTTCTGGACGGCCGGTGTGCCCTCGGGGAGATCGTAGGGAGCGGTCGAGACCGCCGTCCCTTCGGCGAGCTTGCTCTTGCCGACGATGACCACGTCTTCAGCGCCGGTGAGTCCCTGGACGACTTCCACCCATCGTCCGTCGTTGATGCCGGTCTGGATTGGGACCAGCTTGGCGCGACCCTGCTCGACGACGTAGACCGACTTCGTCTTGCCGCCGACCACGAGGGCTCCGGGCGGGATCACGAGTGCGTTGAGGCTTTGACGAAGATGGAGTGTCACCTCCGCGAACGTGCCGGGCTGCAAGGCCTGATCGGGATTGGGCAGATCAATCTCCACGAGCATGGTCCGCGTCGCCGGGTCCAGGGCTAACGTCGTGCGGGTGACCGTCCCGGTGAATGGGCGGCCCGGCCGCTCCTTGACGGTGACAACCGCCGGTGTGATCCCCGGCTTGACCAAGGGGGCGTCGTCCTGGGGCACGTTCGTGTAGACCCGGACGGTATCGATCGCCATGATGGTGAACAGCGGAATGGCGCCGGTGGCAGACGCGGTCGCCACCTGAATCAACGCGCCGGGATCTACGAACCGCGCGGTGATGATACCCGCGTAGGGGGCCCGGACCTTGGTGTAATCCCGGAGGACCCGGCGTTGCTCCATGACGTTCTTGGCCGACTCGAAGGCCGCTTCCGCCACGTCCACGTCCTGCTTGGCGATGACGTCGGGAGTCTCACGCCAGACGGCAGCCAACCGTTCGTAGGTCAGCCGTTTGATCTTGTAGTCGGCGAGGGCCTGCTCGTATTGCTCCTCGACCTCCGGCGCGTCAATGATCGCGAGGACCTCGCCCTTCGAGACCTTGTCCCCCTTGTCCGGTCCGATCCACTTCAGGTATCCAGAGACCTTGGCATAGAGGGTCGTCTGGTAAAGGGGCGCAATATTCGCCGAGAGCGTGATGGAATAGGTGAGGTCCCGCCTGACCGGCTTGGCGACCTGCACGTCCACGCTGCCCGCCGGCGTGGCGGTCTCCAGGGTCTCCGCCGATGACCCGGTCCCCATCGGGCCGGCCTCCTGGGCCAGTCTCGGGCCCCCCGCGTGCCGCGGCAGCAGGACTGCCGCGGCGACGGCCGCGCACGCGGCGACGGCGAGGCCGATCCACAGTCTCGTCTGGCCTGGCCGTCGCGGCGACGGGTCTGGGGGGATCTCGTCGGACCGGGCGGTCACGGAGCTTCCCCTTCCCGCGCGGCGGCGTGCTCGGCCGGGCGGTGCTCGCGGGCGAGCAGGAGGCTGTGCATGACCGGCACGACCACGAGCGTCATCACGGTCGAGACCAGCAGGCCGCCGACGACGGCCCGCGCCAGTGGCACCATCGTTTCGTTCCCCTCCCCGAACCCCAGCGAGAGCGGTACCAGCCCAAGAATCGTGGCTAGCGCCGTCATGACGATTGGCCGGATGCGGCGGCGGCCGGCCTCCAGGACGGCCTCGTCGGGAGACAGGCCAGCCCGCGCCATCCGGTTCGCGAAATCCACCAGGAGGATGCTGTTCGAGACCACGATGCCCATCATCATCAGCGTGCCGATCATGGACTCGACGTTGACCGAGGTTTCGGTGAGATAGAGCAGGGTCACCGTGCCGATCCAGCCCAGCGGCACGGCGAGCAGGATGATCAAGGGGTCAATCAGCGAGCGGAACAGCCCCACCATGACCAGATAGATGAGGACGACGGCCAGCGGCAGCGCCAGGGCGAAGTTGTCGAAGGCCGTCCGCATGTTGGCCACCTCGCCGCGCAAGGCGAGGGTGACATCCTTGGGAAGCGCAACGGTCCTCACCACGTCCTCGATCTCCCGGGCGACGCGGCCGAGGTCATTGCCGATCGGGGTGACGAGCACGTCAATGACGCGGGAGAGGTCGTAGTGGTCCACGGAATCCGGGCCAGTCTTGTACACCAACTCGGCGACGTCGCGGAGCAGCATCGGCGGCCCGGTCCGCTCGTCTCCGCCGCTGTAGTAGCCGGTCGCCGGCCCGAGCGCGCTGCCCGTGAATGGCGTGCTCCCCAGCGCCAAGCTCGAGCCGGTCGAGGTCGTGGCCGCCGTGGTCAGGTTGGCCGACGGCAGCAGCGGGACCCTGCCGCCGATGATCGGGATGTTGAGCAGATCTTCTGTGCTGTCCAGGACTTGCTCGGGATACTGAGCCAGGAGGAAGTAGCTGTTGGCGGTCTTGGGGTCCAGCCAATAGTTCGGGCTGAGCGCGATGTTGGAGCTGAGGCCGGTGATCACGTCCACGATGACCCGCTCCTGCGTGATCCCGTGGTAGGCCGCCTTGGCGCGGTCCACGTTGATGTGCAGCTCCGGGTAGTCCTTGCCTTGCTTGATCCGGACATCCGTGGTGTTGGGAATGCGGGCCACGCGCTCCCGGATCGTCTCCGCCACCGGCCGGATGAGGTCGAGCCGCGGGCCGCGGACCTGGATGTCCACGGGCGCCCGAAGCCCAAAATTCAGCACGTCGCTGACGATGCCCCCGGTCTGAAACGCGACCTCGATGCCGGGCAGCTCCTGCCGGAGGCGCTGCCGCAAGTGCGCGATGTAGGCGTCGGTGCGACCCTTATGGCCGGCGACCAGGTTCACGAGGACGAAGGCCGTGTGCGATCCCGTGTTGGGAGCGAACCGGCTGGCGTCGCCGTAGTACAGGCCGATGTTGGCCACGATCTCGTACAACTCTTCCTGAGGGATCGTGTCCTTGACGAGCTGCTCGATCCGCCCGACGATCGCGCTCGTCTTCTCGATGCGGGTCCCTGCGGGCGCCGACACCAGCATCGTGAAATTGCCTGCGTCGATCCTCGGAAAGAACTCCGTGTGCAGGCGGGGCAGCAGCAGCCAGCCGACGGCGACCAGCAGGCCGGCCGCGCCGGCGAGGACCAGCGGCTTGACCTGGAGGCAGCGGCGCAGCAGCCAATCGTAGAAGCCCAAGACGTGCCCGAACCAGCACGCCTCGGCCGACGCCAGCCCTTCCCGGGCGCCGGGCGAGGCCTGCACGTCGCTGCCTCGGTAGAGCCGGGCCAGGATCGTTGGCGTGACGGTCATGGACACCGCGTAGTCGGCCAGCATCGCGAAGGCCACGGTCATGGCGAGCGGGACGAAGAGGTATTTGACGATGCCGCTGAAGAACATGATCGGGAGGTAGACGATCAGGATACAGACCGTGGCCACGAAGATCGGCAGGGTCAGCTCGGAGGCGCTGTCTTCGGCCGCCGACCGGCCGTCCTTGCCCATCTCGAGGTGCCGGTGGAGGTTCTCCTGGACGACGATGTTGTTGTCCAGCAGCGTCCCGATGACGAGCGCGAGCCCGCCGAGGGTCATGATGTTCACGCTCTGGCCGGTCAGGTAGAGCAGGACCAGGGCGGAGGTCAAGGAGAGCGGGATCGCGAGCCCGACCACCAGCGCCGCTTTGAGGCTGCGGAGAAAGAGGTAAATCATCAATCCGGCGAGAACGGCGCCGAGCATCCCTTCCTTTTGGAGGTTCGCGATGGCCTGCCGGATGTACACCGACTGGTCGTAGATGAACTTGACGGTCGCGTTGGCGGGAATCTCCGTCAGGTTCGGGAGGCGCTCGCGGATCCCGTCCGCGACTTCGAGCGTGTTTGCACCCTGCTGCTTGGTTACGGGAATGTAGGCTGCCTCGCGGCCGTTGACCCGCACGATCGAGGTCTGGATGGCAGCCGAGTCGGCGGCGGTGCCGATGTCCCGGATCAACACTGGGGCGCCGTTGACGACCTTGATCGGAACCTCATTGATCCGGTCCACGATGTCGATCAGGCTGTTCGAGTACACGTAGTAATCAAGGTCGCCCACCTTGACGTCGCCGACCGGCAGGATCGCGTTCTGCGCGTTGATGGCCTTGACGACTTCGGAGGGCGAGACGCCCCGCGCGAGCATTTTCTCCTGGTCCATGAAGATCGTGATCTGCCGGACCTTGCCGCCGAGCACGGGCGGGGTGGAGATCCCGGGAATCGAAGCCATTTGCGGGCGCACCGTGAAGTAGGCGATGTCCCGGAGCTCCTTCTCGCTGAGCTGGTCGCTGCTCACCGTCAGCAACCCGATCGGGAGGCTCGCGACCCCGAACTTGTAGACCGACGGGGGAAAGACGCCGGGCGGCAGCAGGCGGATGATGCTGTAGGCCAGGCTGGTCAGCTCGGACTGGGCGGCGTCAATGCTGTACTCGGGCTGGAAGAAGACCTTGATGTAGCTGATCCCTGCCAGGGACTGGGATTCGATGTGCTCGATGTAGCTAGCTTGCAGAAACTGCTGCTCGAACCGGAGTGTGATCGCGCCCTCCATCTCAGAGGGGCTGAGCCCCCGATAGAAGGTGGACACGAGGATCACCGGGATGTTGATGTCGGGGAAGATGTCCACCCGCATCTTGCGGTAGGAGACGGCCCCCAGGATGACGACGATCAGGCAGACAGCCAGGACGGCGTAGGGATTCTTGAGCGCGCCTCTCGTGAGCATGGGTTAGGTGGTCCGGTCCAGATGGTCAGAGGGGGTTCGGATCAGGGGCGCCGGCCGGTTCCAGCCGAGCCAGAACCGGCAGAGGTCGCCAGTCATCGCGACGAGCTGTGCGAACGTGTCCGGCTTGACGACGTAGCCGTTGGCGCCTTCGGCGTAGCTAGCGTGGAGATCGTGCGCGTCGTCGGAGGCGGTCAGGATCACGACGGGCAGGAGCGCCAGGTGCGGATGAGCACGCAGTCGGCGAAGCAGCTCGAGCCCGCTTCCGCTGGCGAGCTCGAGGTCCAGCAGGATCAGATGGGGCAGCTGTGGAACGGGCCGCACGGCCTCCCCTTCGAGAAAAGCCAGTGCCCCCGCCATGTCGTGCTCGGCCCGGGTCTCGCCGGCAAGCTCGTGCTGGGCCAGCGCCTGGCCCAGCAGTTCGCACTGCGCGGCGTTGTCCTCGATCAGCAGGATCCGTGTCTGCCCGACGCTGGCGTGGCTTGTCATGCGGACGGGTCGCCTCCCGCTCGCAGGGAAAGGAGCAAGGGCGGTGCCAACAGCCGGCCTCTAGCCCACATTATTCATGACGCTTCGTGACGAAACTGCCAAGACGCCAAGCGAGACGGGCATGCGGAGCCCCGAGCGGCCGAGGCGTCCTTGCAACAGGACGTGGAGGCCGCGAGGGGTGAGCCTGCCCGCTGGCATGCCGCACCGCCGCATGCCAGCTTGTCGCAGCGGCGTATCGGCAGTTGCAGTAGAAGCGGTCATGAATAATGTGGGCTAGGACGACCCGCTGGTAGCGGGGCAAGCGCTCGAACGGCGCGGTGTTTGGCGAAGCGGAGCCTGTGCCGGGATGGGCGCGCCTCTCGATCGGCGGGACAGTGGGGAGAAATGCCCTGGAGCGCTGGAGTTTTTCCAGAGGGAAGTCAGCCGGACAACCCGTATTTGCGGAGCTTGGCGAGGAGGGTCTTGTAATCGATCCGGAGGGTCCGGGCGGCCTGGCTCTTGTTCCCGCCGTGCGCCTCGAGCACGCGGCGGATGTGGGCCTTTTCGACCGCTAGGAGCGACCCCGCGGCCTCCTCGGGCGGAGGACCGGCTGCGGGAGCGGCCTGCGGCAGGACCGCCTCCAGCTCGTCGGGCTGGACTGGTCCCTGCCGGTTCCTGGGGGACAGCAGAACGAGGCGCTCGACCACGTTCCGCAGCTCGCGGACGTTGCCCGGCCACGAATACGCCGTGAGAAGCGCCAACGCTTCCTGGGAAAAGGTCCGCCGCGGGGCCCCTGGAATCTGCAGGCTCTGGAGAAAGTGGTCGGCCAGGCGCGGAATGTCCTCGGGCCGCTCCCGCAGCGGCGGGACGCGGAGCGTGACCGTGTTGATGCGGTAGAGGAGGTCGTCCCGGAAGCGCCCGGCCAGCACCAGGTCCTGCAGGTCGCGGTTGCTGGCCGCGACGAAGCGCACGTCGGCCTGCAGGGTGCGGGTGCCGCCCACCTGGCGATACTCGCCGCGGTCCAGCACCCGCAACAGGCTGACCTGCATGGCCCCGCTCATCTCGCTGATCTCGTCCAGCAGGAGCGTGCCGCCCTCCGCGGCGGCGACCAGCCCCATCTTGCTCGCCGTCGCGCCGGTGAAGGCGCCTTTCTCGTGCCCGAACAGCTCGCTCTCCAGGAGTTGGCTGCTGACCGCGCCGCAGTTCACCGCCAAAAACGGGGCATTGCGTCGGGGACTCAACCGGTGCAGGGCCCGTGCCACCAGCTCCTTGCCGGAGCCAGTCTCGCCGTGGATGAGGACCGGAGCCTGGGCGGGGGCGACCTTTTCGACCAGCTCCATCAGCTTCTGCCAGGCCTTGCTGACTCCCGGCACCATCGTGTCGGCGCCGGCCAGGCGGGCGCCGAACCGCAACGCCAGGTTTTCCCGGCGCAGGGCGCGGACCGCCGTCAGCTTAGCCAGTGCGGCTTTCACCGGAGCTCCGTCAAAGGGCGTCTCCTTGACCAGAAAATCCCAGGCGCCCGCCTTGATCGCCTCGACCGCCGCTTCCACTTGGCCGTGGCCCGTCAGCACGATCACGTCCACGTCCGGCTGGTGCTCGCGGATCCAGCGGAGGACCTCCCGGCCGTCGAGGCCGGGCATGCGGAGGTCGGTGATGACGCAATCGAACGAGGCGGTCCGCAGCGCCTCGATCCCGGCCTGCCCGCTCGCCGCGGTCACGACCTCGCACCCCTCGGCCCGCAACGCCTCGTCCAGGACGAGGCGAACCAGTTCCTCGTCGTCTATCACCAGGATCCGCATCGTCGCACCGTCCTCAACCCCTCACCCATCACGCTTCACCTCGTGGTGGGGGAAGGCCAGGTAGAAGACGCTGCCCTTGCCCGGTGTGGAGTCGGCCCAGGCGCGCCCGCCGTGCTTGTCCATCACGAGCTTCACGATGGCGAGCCCGACCCCTGTCCCCTCGTACTCGTCAGGCTCGTGCAGGCGCTCGAACAGGCCGAAGATCCGGTCGGCGTCCTTCTCGTCGAACCCGATCCCGTTGTCCTGCACCCAGAGCACCCGCTCGCGGTCAGCCACCGCCCCCCCGATGCTGATGCGAGGCTCGGCGACGCTGCGGGAGAACTTCAGCGCGTTGTCGAGCAGGTTCAGTAGGGCCTGCTGGATGCTGGTTGGCTCGCCCCAGAGCTCGGAGTAGGGAAGCTCGACCGTGACCCGGGGGGCGGGCGGGCCGGCGGGGATGCGGTCCGCCAGGAGCTGCTCGATCATCGCCCGGACGTTCACCCGCGTCATCGGGAGGGCCTGCTGCTCCAAGCGGGAATAGCGGAGCAGGTCGTTGATCAGGTTCGTCATGCGGAGCGACGAGGTGCGAATGGTGGCCAGATAGTGCCGGGCGGCGGGCGGCAGCGTCTCGGCGAACTTCTGCTCGATGAGGGCGGAGAACCCCTCGATCTCGCGCAGCGGACCCTTGAGGTCGTGGGCGACCGAATACGTGAAACCTTCGAGCTCCCGCTTCTTCCGCTCCAGGGCGCCGGTGCGCTCACGCAGGGTCACGAGCATCGCCTGCAGCGACCGCGCGAGGTCGCCGACTTCGTCGTGAGCTGGCCAGGGATCGAAGTTAGCGGACAGATCCTGGTGCGCCACGCGGTCGGCGGTGGTGGCGAGGCGCGTGAGCGGGCGAGCCACGTACCGGCTCACCGCGGCGTAGGAGGCGGCCAGCGCCAGCACGAGGAGCACGGCCAGCACCAGCATCACCCGTTTGGCGCGCCCCAGCAGGATGTCCCCCTCGTATTTCATCTCGAGGTCAATCTCGGTGTGCACCCCGACGAGGGCGGTCAACACCTCGATCAGGCGACGAGACAGCCGGTTCGCGTCGCCGAACTGCTCCTCCGCGTCGGCCTGCCGGCCATCCTGCAGGAGCGAGGCGATCTCCTCGCCGCGTGCGGACAGGCGATCGAGAAGCGTGGCGATCTCGCGCAGCGCCGACTCCTCCCGGTCGGCCAACCCCGTGCGCCCATGCTCCGTTAGCATGCGGAAGAGGACGGGGTGCGTGCGCGCGGCGTGCCTGGTCCGGTACAGGTCCAGCGCCGTCCGCATCGCCGCCTCGAGGGTCTCGAGCGTGCGGAAGAGGCTGGCCCGGTCTGACGCGGAGCGGGTCTCGACCAGCGCCCGCAAGGCCACGTTCATCTCGAAGGCCTGGCGCTGCAGCTCGGCGACAGTCGCCACCGCCGGTGTGGTGATACGCTGGTGGCGGTCCACGTAGCTGTTGATCCGGGAGAGATAGAAGAGGATCGCGGCGAGGCTCAGGCCTAGCAGGACGAGCAGGAGCGTGAACGCGGCGAGAAATTTCTGGCCAAGGGTGAGTCGCCTGGTCCACCACATCTTGACGCTGGGCATGCGCTACCCTACCACAGGGGCTGGATGGGAGCCAGTGCCTCGAGGCCGCCGGGTCCCGGTCCGTCCCCCGGGAATGTCATTATACTTGACAATTTGTACTGTACTCTGGTAATCCTGTCAACCGCGAGGCTGGGGATGGCTACGAGGAGCGTGAAAACCCGTGCCGAGCCGGTCGGGAACTTCGAGAACCGCTTGCGCGCGCTGCGGACGGCGAAGGGGCTCTCACAGGGGG
>CAZTUO010000077.1:10331-11439 GCA_964616355.1 uncultured Nitrospira sp. | reverse complement strand
GCCAACCCTACCAGGTTTGCCGGCGGGGACGCAACAGCCCGGCTTCCCCTCCCGCTTCCTGATCGGCTAAGATACGCCCCTCAATCGGTCCTGGAGGGAGGGGTGAGGAGGCCATGAAGTTCATCGAGACGGCGCTCGCGGGGGTCATTCTGGTGGAGCCGGACGTCCACGAGGACCCCCGCGGGTTTTTCATGGAGACCTACCACGCCAAGAAGTATGCCGAGGGCGGCATTCCCGGCCCGTTCGTCCAGGACAATTACTCGTGGTCGGTCCGCGGCACGCTCCGGGGCCTCCACTACCAGCTCGCCAACCCACAGGGGAAGCTCGTGTGTGTCTTCGCAGGTGCGGTCTTCGACGTGGCAGTGGACATCCGGCAGGGGTCCCCGACTTTCGGTCGATGGATCGGCGTGGAGCTGTCGGCTGCGAACAAGCGGCAGCTCTACGTCCCCGCCGGGTTCGCTCACGGCTTCTGCGTGCTCAGCGAAACCGCCGGCATGGTGTACAAGTGCACCGACTTCTACAACCCGCAGGGCGAGCGCGGCATCATCTGGAACGATCCCGACATCGGCATCGCCTGGCCGATCACCGCTCCCCTCCTCTCGGCGAAGGATGCGGGCTACAAGCGCCTGGCCGACATGATGGGCGATCTCTTCGACTACCGGAGCTGACCGCGACCCGCGCATTGACCTGGTGTATCCGGCCATGGTAAATAGGAGTTATTCCTAGAAAGGAACGAGATGCAACTGACGCCCGAGGAGATCCGGCGGCGATTCCGGGCGCGGGGCCTGAAGGTCACGCCGCAGCGCATGGCCATCTACCGGGCGCTCGCCGCCAGCACGGCGCATCCGACCGCCAAGGATCTGCTCCGGCAGGTCCAGCGCGAGCACCCGATGATCTCGCCGAACACGGTCTACTACACCCTGGGTGCCCTGCGCGAGGCGGGGCTCGTCCAAGAGGTGAACTACTGGCACGACCGGTCGCGGTTCGACGCGAACATCGCCCTGCACCACCATCTCATCTGCCTGGGCTGCCGGAAGATCCAGGACCTCACGGACGCGGAGTCGGGATTGGGGATGTTTTTGTTTTGCTGCCTGTGTCCTTCTTTTTC
>CAZTUO010000077.1:5958-10321 GCA_964616355.1 uncultured Nitrospira sp. | reverse complement strand
CTCACGGACGCGGCCCTCGACCGCCTGGCCGTGCCGCGCCGCGTCCGGGGCCGGTTCAACGTGATCGGGCACCGGGTGGAGTTCCACGGCTACTGCGCGGCCTGCCGCCAGCGGACGACCGGCCGGGCAGGGGCCGCGCGCCGACCTCATCGTTAACCCGCAGGAAGGAGGATGACATGGGCAAGAGTCTTAAGGGGACCAAGAGCCATGAGAACCTGAAAATGGCCTTCGCCGGCGAGTCGCAGGCGAACCGCCGCTACCTCTATTTCGCGCGCCGGGCCGATATCGAGGGCTACCCGGACATCGGCGGCCTGTTCCGGGACACCTCCGAGGCGGAGACCGGGCATGCGTTCGGCCACCTGGACTTCCTGAAGGAGGTCGGCGATCCGGCGACGGGGGTGCCGATCGGTAACACTGAGGCGAACCTCAAGTCGGCTATCGAGGGCGAGACCTACGAGTACACGCAGATGTATCCGGGCATGGCGAAGACGGCCCGCGAGGAGGGGTTCGAGGAACTGGCCGAATGGTTCGAGACGCTCGCGAAGGCGGAGCGCTCGCACGCCAACCGGTTCACGAAGGGACTCGAGAGCCTCAAGCAGGGCTGAGCCGGTGCGCGGGGGCGGGCGATGCCCGCTCCCGCCCGGCGCGCAGTCGCCGGTCGCTCGGCTAGATCGTGGGGGAGGGCGTGAAGGGCCTGGAGCTGATCAGCAACCAGTGGGGACGCGCGGAGCTGACGCGGGAGACGCTCCGGATCTACGAGGTCTGCGACGGCTGCCGGCGCTGCTTCAACCTCTGCCCGTCGTTCAACACGCTCTTTGATCGGATTGACGCCGGCGAGAGCGACCTGACCAAGCTGGCCGGGGCGGACTTCGAGCGGATCGCCCGCGAGTGCTTCTATTGCAAGCTCTGCTACAACCACTGCCCCTATACGCCGCCGCACCAGTACGCGATTGACTTCCCGCGCCTGATGGTCGCCTGGAAGAAGCGGCTTGCGGCCGAGCACGGCGTGCGCTGGCGGGACCGCCTGATCATCCGGACGGATCTGATCGGGACGGTAGGGAGCCGGCTTGCGCCAGTGGTGAATCGGGTGATGCGGATGCCGTGGCTCCGACGGCTCCTGGAGCGGCTCGCCGGCGTGCACCGGGACCGCCAGGTGCTCGCCTTCCAGCGGGAGTCCCTCCCGCGCTGGTGGCGCCGCCGGGTCCCCGCCCCCGGGCCGTGGCCCAACGGGAAGGTCGCGCTCTTCGCCGGCTGCCTCGTGACCTATCAGGCCACGGACGTTGGCAAGGCGGCCGTGCAGGTGCTCGAGAAGAATGGCATCGAGGTCGTGCTGCCAGAGGCGCGCTGCTGCGGGATGCCGTCCTTCGACATCGGCGACACAGCGGCCCTGGTCCGGGCGGCTCGGGGAACCATCGAGACGCTTCGGCCCTGGCTGGAGGCAGGCTATGACGTGGTGGCGCCGGTGCCGAGCTGCAGCCTCATGCTCAAGCGCGAATACCCGGTGCTGGTTCCCGGCGAGGACGCGGCGCGCCTGGCCGAGCGCACGTTCGACATCTGCGAATACCTGATGCGGCTCAAGCGGGCGGGCACCCTGGCGACGGACTTCGTCCGGCCGCCCGGGCACGTGGCCTATCAGATCCCCTGCCACCTCCGGGACCAGAACATCGGGTTCAAGTCCAAGGAGCTGCTGGAGGCCGCCGGGGCAACCGTCGCGGTCATCGAGCGCTGCTCGGGGCACGACGGGACGTGGGGCGCCAAGACCGAGTTCTTCGACCTCTCGATGAAGCTCGCCCGCCGGGCGGTCCGGGAGATCGAGCAGGCGCCCGCCGACCTCGTCGCCTCGGATTGCCCGCTGGCGGGCCTCCAGTTGGACCAGGCGGGGGCTGTGACGCACGCTGGCGGCCGGCGCACGCGGCACCCCATCCAGATCGTGCGAGACGCCTACGGGTTGCCCTCATGAAGCCCTTGACCCAGGACGACCTGCTGCCCTACGCCGAGTACGAGCGGGTCCGGGACGGCTTTCGGCGGGAGATCATCGCCCTGAAGCGCCGGCGCCGGCTGGCGATCGGCGACCGGATCACGCTCGTGTTCGAGAACCGTGCGACCGTCCGGTTTCAGGTCCTGGAGATGATCCGGACGGAGCGGATCTTCGATCCCGCGAAGGTCCAGGAGGAACTGGACGTGTACAACGCGCTCCTGCCGGGGGCGGGCGAACTGAGCGCGACGCTGTTCATCGAGATCACGGAGCAGGCTCGCATCAAGGAGGAGCTGAACGCCTTCCAGGGTATTGACCAGACCGGCACTGTGGCGCTCCGCGCGGGCCCGGAGACGGTCTTCGCGGAGTTCGAGGGCGGGCGGAGCAAGGAGGACAAGCTGAGCGCCGTCCATTTCGTCCGGTTCCGGCCGCCCGAGGCCTTTGTGAAAGCCCTAGCGATCCGAGAGAGCCCCGTTGTCGTGCTGGTCCAGCATCCGCGGTATCGGGCGGAGAGCCCGGTCCCAGACGTGATCCGGGGCCAGTGGCTGGCCGATCTCGGCCTTCCGGTCCCGGGCTGGGCCCAATGACCAGGCCCGCCGGCGTTGACAGACACTCGGCCGGATCTTTATGATGGGAGCCAGGCGTGGCGGGGTTCACAGGGAGGCCGAACATGTTGACGATTACGCCAAAAGCGGAAGAGAAGATTCTCGAGCTGATGAAGGAGGAGCAGGACGTCGTCGGGCTGCGCATCTACGTGCGCGGCGGCGGCTGTCATGGCTACCAGTACGGGATGGCGTTCGAGAACAAGCTGTCCGACGACGATACGGTGCTCGAGAAGGGCGGCGTGAAGGTGATTTTGGACTCGCAGAGCGCGCCGTTGCTGCAGGGGGCTGAGGTGGACTACGTGGACAGCCTGCAGGGGTCGGGCTTCTCGATCAAGAATCCCCAGGCCAAGACGACCTGCGGGTGCGGCAGCTCCTTCAGCGCGTAGCGGAAGCTATCAGCATCGCCCGTTGTGCTCAGCGCGCAACGGGTCCCCGGCCTTCAGCCGGGCAGGAGGAGAGAGAAGAGGGCCGGGTTGCATGCAACTCCGGCCCTCCTTTTTTTCCCCTCGCGGCGGCTGGCTGACATCTGACGGGTCTCTGGCTGTATGACCCAGGTCCGGCTGACCAAACGCATCGAGTTCGCGGCGGCCCATCGGTACCATCGCGACGAATGGGACGAGGCCCGGAATCGTGCAGTCTTCGGCCCGTGTCACAATGCGCCCGGTCATGGCCACAACTATCTCCTGGAAGTGACCGTGGCGGGACCGGTGGATCCCGTGCACGGCATGGTGGTGAACCTCTATGATCTCAAGCAGGTGCTCAAGGAGACCTTGGAGGCATTCGATCACAAGCACCTGAACCTCGACACGCCCTATTTCAGCCGCGATATCCCCACCAGCGAGAACCTGGCCCACGTCCTGTGGTGCCTGCTCGAGGCGCGTGCCGAGATCGGCGCGTTGGAGCGGATCCGGTTGTACGAGGACGAGGATCTGTTCGTGGACGTGACGCGGGAGGACCGGCCGGTCGGAGGCACGGACGAGAAGCGGGCTGCGGTGACCCGACGGTATCCCTTTGCGGCCGCACACCGGCTGTCTGTGCCGGGCCTCTCCGAAGCCGAGCAGCGGCGGCGGTTCGGCCGCTGCTTCAGCGCCGACCCGCATGGGCACAATTACGTGCTGGCTGTGACGGTCCACGGCCCGATCGCATCCGAAACCGGGATGGTAGCAGAGCTCGGTGCCTTGGACCGGCTGGTGCGTGAACGGGTGCTGGCGCGGCTGGACCACCGGGACCTGAACCGGGATCCCGAGTTCGCGGAGCGTCCCCCCACGGGCGAGGGGCTGGTTCGGCTCGTCTGGGGGCTCCTGGAGCGGGACATCGCGCCCGGCCGGCTGGCGCGGATCGAGTTGGAGGAGTCCCTGGAGGTTCGGTACGAGTACGCGGGGCCAGCGGCACGCGCGCCGCGTCTCAGCCGCGCAAGAGATAGTCGTTGATCAGCGCCGCCAGCTCGTCCGCCTCGAGCTTCCCCTCTCGAGTCATCACGAGCGTGCCCTTGGCGAAGAGGTGGGTGGTGGGATACGTCTCGAACTGGTGCCGCTTTTTGATCTCCCGGCACCGGCCGGGGACGTGCATCTTGGCCTTGCCGATGCGGACCGATGGGAACTTGGCGGCGGTCTGCTCCAGGATCGGATCGTAGAGGGCGCAGGGCTCGCACGAGGCGATCCCGTAGGCGACGACGGCGGCGGGCGCCTGGACGAACTCCTCGTAGTTCGCGTCGCTGACGTCCTCGACCGTGCCGGCCACCGCGCCCGTCCCTCCGTGCGGGAGCGGCGGGCGGAGGATCCTC
>CAZTUO010000077.1:0-5884 GCA_964616355.1 uncultured Nitrospira sp. | reverse complement strand
GCGGTCTTGATCTCCTGGACCTTCACGTAGGCCACCTTGCCGTTCTTGTCCACGATGACAGTCGCGCGCTTCCCGCAGTTCAGCGGCTCGAAGTACAGGCCGTACTTCTTGACGACCTCGCGGTTGTAGTCGGACAGCAGGGTGTGCTTGAGCCCCAGCGTGTCGGCCCAGGCCTTGTGGCTGAAGAAGCTGTCGGTGCTGATGCCCAGGACCACTGCGTTCAGGCCCTCGAACTTCGGGAAGTCGTCCGTCAGGCACTTGTTCTCGTTCGTGCAGACCGGGCTCCAGTCGAGCGGATAGAAGGCGAGGACGACATTCTTCTTCCCGCGAAAATCGCTGAGCTTGACGTCCTTCTGGTCCTGGTCCTTCAGCGTAAAATCGGGGGCAAGGTCCCCCACTTTGATTTCGGGAGCCACGTCTGTCGCCATATCACACCTCCTTCGCAGGGTTAGTTAGGAGCCTTCCGGCCTCAGGGGTGAGGTGGTAGCACGCCCCTCGAAAGGTTGTCAATTGCCCAAAAGGCCTAAGCCGGCCCCCTCGCGTCGTGAAACCCTACAAGTTTCCAACCCGTTCCGAGAGTTCAGTCGCCGCCCAGCGGCGCCCACTCGACCTCGCGGAGCTGGAGGGGCCAGCCGGACGGGGCGGCGGTCCGGTAGCGGACGACCCGGACCGTCATGCCGAGCAGGGGGAGAGGGATCGCGGCGCCGACCTGTGGCGCGCGGCCGAGCCGCACCAGCTCGTCGGCGATCTCCAGGAGGCGCTCGGCCACCGGGGCGAGCGGCAGGCCGAGAGGCCGGAAGGCCTCCAGCTCGTCGAGGCCGAGCTTCGCCAGCCCCTGCGTGTAGATCCACTGGCGTCCGGTGTCTTCTCCCTGCTCGACCCCGACATGGTCGCGGAGGCGGAAGCAGTCGAGCGGCCGGTCCTGCCAGTCGGAGGGATTCAGGTACGCCGCGGTGAGGACATCGAAGGCCGTGCCCTCGGTCAACAGGGTCAGCCCGCGCGCCAGCCGGGCCGCGTGTAGGACCAGGTTCCCGGCCTGGGCGGGGACCTGGGCAGGCCGGAAGACGACCGCGGCGTGCGGATGGCGCCAGCCCAGCGCCTCGCGCCAGCTCTCCGCCTCGGCCGCCGGCGCGGGCAGGCGCAGGCTCGTCGTCCAGGGGCCGTGGGTCGCCCGGACCGTCCTCGATCGTGCGTCACCGGGGCCGGCGGTGCGCTCGTCGGCACTCAGGGCCAGGGGGCCGCCGTAGTTGGCGTCGAACCACTGGGCGAGGTCGGCCAGGGCCGGCGGTGGGGACGAGAAGCCGATCACGTATTGCGGCCGCGCGGCCCGCTCCGGCTTGGGAGGCTTGCGGCGGATCTTCATGGCGGTGCCGTCCGGAGGGCCAGGGCCTCCGCCTGCGGCGGTCAGGCCTTGCGGTCCTTGCGCGCCTTGCGGCGCTCCTCGGGGGTGAGCAGGCGTTTCCGGATGCGGATGCGACTGGGCGTCACCTCGACCAGCTCGTCCGGCCCGATGTACTCGAGCGCGAAGTCCAGGGTCACCGGCCGGGGCGGCGTGAGGGTTAAGGCCTCGTCCGAACCGGAGGCGCGCATGTTCGTGAGGTGTTTCGGCTTGCATACGTTCACGTCGAGGTCCTCGTCCCGGCTGTGCTGGCCAACCACCATCCCCTGGTAGACCTCCTCGCCGGGCCCGATGAACAGGCTGCCGCGTTCCTGGACCATGGAGAGCCCATAGGCGCTGCTGACCCCATCCTCGCAGGCGACGAGCGAACCGTGCGGGGCGCCGAGCGGCGCGCGGTCCTCGACGGGCTCGTACCCTGCGAAGACATGGTGCAGGACGACCGTGCCGCGGGTTTTGGCGACCAGGACGTGCTTGAGCCCGATGACGCCGCGGGTGGGAATCACGTACTCCAAGTGCATGTCGCTGGCGTGTCCCTCGCCGTGCACGAGCTTCATGTGCCGCAGCCGGCCGCGGCGTCGGCCGACCTCTTCGATGACGGCCCCCTGATACTCGGCGGGCACGTCCACGGTCAGCTCCTCGTAGGGTTCGAGGAGGACACCGTGTTCCTCACGGAGGATGACCTCGGGTTGCGAGACCTGCAGCTCGTAGCCCTCCCGGCGCATCTGCTCGATCAGCACGCCCAGGTGCAACTCGCCACGACCGGCGACCAGGAACCGGTCGGGACTGTCCGTCTCCTGCACCCGCAGCGAGACGTTGGTCTCCAGCTCCTTGAACAGGCGCTCCCGCAGGTGGCGAGAGGTGAGGAACTGCCCCTCCCGGCCCGCAAAGGGGCTCGTGTTCACCCCGAAGGTCATCTGGACGGTCGGCTCGTCGACGGAGACCGGCGGCAGGGCGACGGGCCGCTCCGCGTCGGCGATGGTCTCGCCGATGCCGAGCTCCGGCAGGCCCGCCACCGCGACGATCTCGCCCGCCTCCGCCCGCTCCACCTCGACCCGCTCCAAGCCTGCGAAGACCGTGAGGTCTGTCACCTTGCCGGGGACAAGGTCCCCGGCGCGCGTAATCCGGACGACGCTCTGGCGCTGGGCGATCGAACCGGACTGGATCTTCCCGATGCCCAGCCTGCCCTTATAGGGGTCATGGGCGAGCGCGAGCACGAGGAGCTGGAGCGGGGCCGCCGCGCTGATGGTCGGGGCGGGGATGTGCGCGACGATCGTGTCGAGCAGGGGCGCGACGTCGGTCCCTGGCTTGGTGACATCCAGCGTGGCCGTGCCATTGAGGGCCGAGGTGTAGACCGTCGCGAAATCGAGCTGGTCGTTGGTCGCCCCGAGGTGGACGAACAGGTCGAAGGTCCGGTTCAGCACGTCGTCCGCGACGGCGTCCGGCCGGTCGATCTTGTTGATGACCACGATGGCCCGGTGGCCCAGGGCGAGCGCCTTCCGGAGCACGAAGGTGGTCTGGGGCATCGGGCCCTCCTTGGCGTCCACGAGGAGCAGCACGCCGTCCACCATGCGGAGGGTGCGCTCGACCTCCCCGCCGAAGTCCGCATGGCCCGGGGTGTCCACGAGGTTGATCTTGACGCCTTGGTAGAACACGCTCGCGTTCTTCGCCCGGATCGTGATCCCGCGCTCGCGCTCCTGGTCCATCGAGTCTAGGATGCGCTCGCCCATCTCCTGAATCTTGCGGTGGGCGTGGGTGTAGCGGAGCATCGCGTCCACGAGCGTCGTCTTGCCGTGGTCCACGTGGGCGATGATAGCGATGTTGCGGATGTCGGCGCGGCGCCCCGTCGCCGAAGGGGACGCCGGCTCTTCCAGCTCCGTGGTCTTGGGATCCATCGGGTCGTGCGCGCCTCCGGACAAAAAAAGACGCCGCGGGATCGCGGCGCCCGGCGGAGTCTAGCAGAAGGCCCTGCCCGAAGACAAGCGCGCGCTGCCGCCCGCGGGGCCTGCTGCGACAGCCGGCGAAACTTGAGTTTCGAGGGAGCGCATTGTAAGGTACAACGACGCCTGCCGCGCCCCGGCCCCCGTGGAGCCCTGCACCTATGCCGTCTCGTTCCAGAGACCGTCTTCCGGAGCGTCGCCGCAACGGCCCGCGCCGCTGGGGCCGCCGGCTCGTGCTGGCGGTCGTCCTGCTCCTCATGCTGGCGGGTGGGGCGGCGGCGGGCCTGCTGTGGTACGTCTCGCTCGACCTGCCCCCGCTTGATACCCTCCAGGAATACCAGCCCAGCCTGGTCAGCCGCGTCTATTCCGACGACCGGCAGGTCATCGGGCAGTTCTACGTCGAGCGGCGCATCCTCACGCCGCTGGCCGACATCCCCCAGGATCTGGTCCAGGCCGTGATCGCGGTCGAGGACGCCCGGTTCTTCGAGCATCCGGGGCTGGACGTGATCGGCATCCTCCGCGCCGTCTGGACCAACCTGCGCCACGGCGGCAAGGTCGAGGGCGCGAGCACGATTACGCAACAGCTCGCCCGCTCGCTGTTCCTCTCGCCCGAGCGGACCTACGGGCGGAAGCTGCGCGAGCTGATCCTGGCCTACAAGATGGAGCTGATCCTGACCAAGGAGCAGATCCTGGAGATGTACCTGAACCAGATCTACTTCGGTCAGGGGGCCTACGGGGTCGCGGCGGCCGCCCAGACCTACTTCGGCAAGAGCCTTGCCGAGCTGACGCTGCCGGAATGCGCCTTCCTTGCCGGCCTGCCGAAATCGCCCAACAACTATTCCCCGTACAAGAACCTGGAGCGGGCCAAGCGGCGCCAGGAGCACGTGCTGGCCCGTATGGAGGACGCCCGCTTCATCACGCCGGAGCAGCGCCAGGCGGCCGCGGCCGCGCCGCTCTCCTTCCGGCATCCGGGCTCCGAGCAGGTCGCGCCCTATTTCATCGAGTACATCCGGCAGTACCTGGTCGCCAAGTATGGCGAGGCGATGGTGTACAAGGGCGGGCTCGAGGTGTTCACCACGCTGAACGTCCCGATGCAGCAGGCCGCCGAAGCCGCCTTGCGCAAGCACCTCCACCTCCTCGATAAGCGCCAGGGCTGGCGCGGCCCGCTCGGGCGCCAGGACCCCGTGCAGCTCGCGGCTATGGCGACACCGGCCGCGGCGCCGATGCCCGCGCCCAAGCTGGGCGCCCTCGTCCAAGGGGTCGTCACGAAGGTCGCGCGGGACCACGTCCTCGTGCAGGTCGGCCCGATGGTGGGCCGCCTGGCCTTCGACGACATGGCCTGGGCGCGCCGGCGGCTCAAGGGCCGCGATCCGGTCAAGGACGTGACGGTGGTCGCGAACGTGAAGCAGCTCGTCAAGCCGGGGGATGTGATCGAGGTCTCCGTCAAGAAGGTGGAGGGCGACACGGTCCACCTCCAGCTCGACCAGACGCCCGTCGTCGAGGGCGGGCTCGTCGCCCTCGATCCCCGCACCGGCGCGATCCGCGCGATGGTCGGCGGGTATGACTTCACGCGAAGCGAGTACAATCGCGCCGTGCACGCGCGTCGCCAGCCGGGCTCCGCGTTCAAGCCGATCATCTACGCGACTGCGCTCGCCGAAGGGTTGGGCCCGGCCACGATCGTGGTGGACGCGCCGGTGGTCTACGAGCAGGAGGATCCCGAGAAGACCTGGAAGCCGGAGAACTACGAGAAGAAGTTCTTCGGCCCGATCAGCCTCCGCGAGGCGCTGATCCATTCCCGAAACCTGGCGACGGTGCGATTGCTGGAGCGCGTGGGGGTGCGCAAGGTCATCGAGTTCGCCCAGACGATCGGGATCACAAGCCCGCTCAACTACGACCTCTCGCTCGCCCTGGGCTCCTCCAGCGTCACGTTGCTGGAGCTGACCTCTGCCTACGGGGTCTTCGCGAACCAGGGGTTGCGCCTGGAGCCCTACGCGATCGTGCGGGTGCAGGACGCCGCCGGGCAGGTCCTCGAGCAGACGCTCTTCGAACCCAAGCAGGTGATCGCCAAGGAGACCGCCTACCTGCTCACCGACATGCTCAAGGACGTGATCCAGCGCGGGACCGGCCAGCTCGCCAAGACGATCGAGCGGCCGGTCGCGGGCAAGACCGGCACGACCAACGATTACACGGATGCCTGGTTCATCGGCTACACGCCGAACTTGGCGGCGGGCGTCTGGGTGGGCTTCGACGACCTGCGGACGCTCGGGGAGACGGAGTCGGGCGCGCACGCGGCGCTGCCGATCTGGGTCGAGTTCATGACCGAGGCACTGAAGGGTCTGCCGGAGATGCCCTTCGAGATCCCGGAGGACATTCTGTTCGTGAAGGTGGATCCCGCGACCGGCTTGCTGCCTCCGGAGCAAGGCGGGGCCGGCCAGGTGGAGCTGTTCGCCAAGGGCACGGAACCCACGGAGACGGCGCCGCCGCGGGTCGCGCCAGCGGACTTCTACAGGCTCGATCAGGAGCTGCCGGCTGGCGGGAGCGGGCCGGA
>CAZTUO010000076.1:0-11447 GCA_964616355.1 uncultured Nitrospira sp. | reverse complement strand
CGCTCACGCGAGAAAGAATCCCCCGGCTTGAGCCGTGGGGAGAACGTCAAGGTATCATCCTCAAGCTGAATCCCACGGGCACCGGTCTGGTGTATTCCACCTTTCTCGGGGGCGAGGGAGATGACGCAGGCCGCAGCATCGCCGTGGATGCCGCCGGCAATGCTTACGTGACAGGCCATACCAACTCCCTGGCCTTCCCCATCGTCCAGCCCTTCCAAGCCACGTTTGGCGGAGGACCGTTTGATGCGTTCGTGGCGAAGGTGGACGCCTCGGGCATGGGCTGGTTTATTCTACGTACCTGGGCGGCAACCAGTTGGACACAGGCGATGGGATCAAGGCCGACGCGGATGGCCATGCCTACCTGACCGGCACGACCCAATCCGACGACTTCCCCACTGTCGGCCAAATTCCGGGGACTCGCGGAACCGGAGCCGACGCGTTCGTCGCCAAGCTCACCCCCGCCGGCAGCAGCTTGGTCTATTCCACTTACATCGGCGGCAACAACCACGACTTCGCCCACGGCCTCGCGTTGGCCGCGACCGGTGGCGTCTCGATCACGGGCTCGACGTTCTCCGACAACTTCCCCACGGTGGAGCCGGTGCAGAGCGCCCACCATGGGGATCAGGACGTGTTCGTGGCGACGGTGAACCCCGCCGGCACCGCGCTGACGTTTTCCACCTACCTGGGCGGCGCCGGCACGGACATCGGGCACAGCCTTGCCGTGGATCAGGCCGGCAGCCTCTCTGTGGCGGGCGCCACCAATTCGAGTGACTTTCCGGTGACGCCGGGAGCTTTCCAAGCAGCCTTGCGCGGCAACTCCGACGGCTTCGTATCCAAGATCGGGACCCTGCCGACGTCAACCACCACGACGACCTCCGCCACGACGACGACCACGACGGCGTCGCCGGCCGTCCACGACGTCCTCTGTCAGTTCGCCCCGAGCCAACCGGCCTTCAAGATCATGACGGTCGTCCAGGTTCGCGTCGTCATCACGAATGTCGGCACCGGCGCGGAGCCCGTGCACGTGACCCTGAGCGGCACTATCAACTACAGCGCCGCGCAAAACGTCACGGTCCCAGCCGGCTCGTCCGTTACGGTCCTGTTCGATTATCCGGTCCCGGTGCGGACCGAGGTCACGCTGACCGCGACCGCCGAGCTCGCGCCCGGCATCGCCGACGCGACGCCGGCGAACAATTCCGACACCAAGACCTACCCGACGACGGTCCTGTAAGGCAGCAGGCGCTTCGCCAATCCGCCCTGGCGGACCCGCGACGATCCCCGCACGGACACAGCCCGCAGGCGACCCGGCCCGCCTGCGCCACCGGCAGGGTCGTCACGCGGGTTTCCTTTAAAATCCTGATGGTGGCCGCGAGGGGCGTCGCCGCCCTGACCATGATGGGCTGGCGCGTCATAATGTCCTGGGCTGTGAGCGCGCGGAGAGTCCGGCCTGCACTGAGGGCCAGGAGCACGTCGTGCTCGCTGACGAACTCCACCACCGGAGCGCTGATCGTATGGGCCGTCAGCAGCTCGACCGCGACGCCCAGGGCCTCGTCGGTCCCGCGGAACCGCACGTATGGGTCCCGAACACCGGGCCGACCCGCGTCCACCCGCCGGTGAGGCCATCCGGGCTTGCCATGGTTCCCCCCATGCCTCCAACCACCCTATCGGCTGGGCCGCCCGCACCTTGAGCCGCCGTTGAGGCGAGTCAGCCGCACCCCTTCAGCGGATCTCCATTCGAGCCGATACGACCCTGGAGGCCCGGCAGGAGCGGGCGCGGAATTGGCCTGGGAAGGCGCGAGCATGGAGCAAAAGCGCGGGGCGTTTCGGGCCCCCCTTCAGCGCAGGGGACGGCTTCGTCGGGGAGCGGAGCTCGCTTCCTGCGAGATCGAGGAGGTGACGCTCGACGGAGTCGGGCTGCGGTCCGACCTGCGGGTCATGCCCGGCGACACGGTGGAGCTGGACTTCGAGCTCGCCCCAGGGTGCTCCCTCCGCTGCGCCCTCACGGTCACCCACGCGGCCCATCCCAAGCTGGGCGGCCGGATCACCGACATCGCGCCGGACCAGCGGCTCCTCCTCGGGCGGTTCCTCGACCAGCTTGCCGCCAGCACGCTGACCGGGTTGTAGCGGAGAGCAGGTGCTCACCATGGGCCTGGACCGTCCCCAAGGCCTGCGTGCGGCGCTCCCCTCGCTGGCCCTGCTCGCCGCGGTCCTCCTGCTCAGTACGATGTCCCCTGTGACGAAGGAACTCCTGCGGCAGGGCGCGGTGGCTCCCTTCGACTTCCTGTGGTTCCGCGTGCTGCTCGCCTTCCTGTTCCTGGCCGCGCTCGCGCTGGGCACCTCCCGGAGAGAATTGGCCGCGTTGGCCTGGCCTGACGCTCTGCGCCTGAGTCTGCTCGGCGTGCTCGCCGTCGGCCTGGGCTACGGATGCGCGGCCTGGGGTCTCATGTACACCACGGTCACGCACTATGTGTTGATCTACAGCCTGCAGCCGTCATTCACAGCCCTCCTGAGCTGCTTGATGAGGAAAGAGCGCCTGGACGGGATGACGCTGACCGGCATTGCCCTCTCCCTCCTCGGCTGCTTCATTTCCGTCTCGGAGGGACGCCTGCGCCCAGTTCAGGCGACCGGGTTCGGCGACGCGCTGGTCCTGCTCTTCACCATCACGGGGTCCGCCGGCATCGTCCTAAGCACCGGGGCGGTGCGGCGCTATGGGCCCACCACCGTCACGACGGTCATGTTCGGAAGCAGTGCCCTGGCGCTCGTGCTCGCCACGGGTCTCTGGTCGATCCCCTCGCGCGCCCGGCTCACCGCGACGGACGGAATGATGCTGGCCTATGTCGGCGTCGCCACGAGCGCCGTCTTTCTTCTCCGGTCCGCGTCCTTGAGATCGCTGACTCCGACCACCGTGGGGGTCTTTCACAATTTGGTGCCCGTCTTCGGGATGCTGTGGGCGTACCTGTTTCTTGGCGAAGCGTTGCGGCCGCCGACGGTGCTCGGCGGGCTGACCATTCTGGCCGGCGTGGAGCTGGTGCGGCGCGCCCGCGATGGTCCGCCTGCCGTTCCCGTCCTGGCTCCGGTGCCCAAGCGGGCATAAGGCCGTCGCGCGCCTTCTAGGTCCACGAGCCGCGTTAGAGCCGCCGCCCGTACTGGAGATCGGAGAAGGTGACCGCGAGGGCGGTGCTCTGACCCCGCTGCCGCTCCAACGTCCCGTTGAGCTGCTCGATCAGCATCGGGACCAGTTGCCACCCCAAGGAAGAGACCTGTTCCACGGCGAAGTCCTCTGGCAGGCCGATGCCATCATCCCGGATGACCAGCCGATACCGCTCGTCGGCACTCGGTTCCAGCGCAATCGTCACCGTGCCCTTGCGGCCCGAGGGGAAGGCGTGCGTCAGGCTGTTCGACACCAGTTCGTTGATCAGCAATCCGCACGTGATGGCGGTCTCCATGCTCAGCGACACCGGCGCGATGTTGAGCTTGAGCGTCACAGCCTCGGCGGTCACGCCGTAGGAATGGAACAGGTGCTTGGTCAGGGTCTGGATGTAGTGCGCCATGTCAATGCGAGACAGGTCCGACGACTGCCACAGGGTCTCGTGCAGCAACGCCATCGCCTTGACCCGGGCCTGGCTTTCCTTGAACAGCGCGACCACCCGGGCGTCCGCGGCCGCGCGCGCCTGCATCCGGAGCAGGCTGTGGATGACCTGTAAGTTGTTCTTGACCCGATGGTGGATCTCCCGGAGCAGAACTTCTTTTTCCCGCAGCGAGCTTTGGATTTGCTGCTCGGCCCGCCGGCGTTCGGAGATGTCCCGCGCAATCATGGACACGCCGATCGCCCGGTCCAGATCGTCCTTAATCGGCGAGAGCGTCACCGAGACATCCAGGTCCTGGCCGTCCTTCCGCCGCCGCACGGTTTCGACCTGCTCGATCCGCTCACCGCGCCGCAGCCGCGCAAGGATCAGGGCCTCCTCACCAACCCGGTCCGGCGGGCACAGGCTACTGACCGGCTGCCCGATCACTTCCTCGGCCCGGTAGCCGAAGAGCCGCTCGGCGCCGCGATTCCACGTGACGATGAGGCCCTCCGAGGTCGTGCCGACGATGGCGTCATCAGAAGCCTCCACGATGGCGGCGAGGCGGGCGCGCGTCTCCTCGCCCCGCTTCCGCTCCGCGACGACCACGGCAAAGGCCAGGGCCATGACCGCGGAGCCCCCCATGAACATCTGCAGCAACAACAGGGACTCGTTCGGCGACGCCCGCACGAAAGGCCCGAACCCGCGCAGGGTGCCCCAGAGGGCGACGGCGGACAACAGGGCGGTGGCCGTCGCGGTCTCGCGCGGCCCGAAGCGAAAGGCCGCCCAGACGAGGATGGGAATGCACAGGAAGTCAAGCGGGAGCGTCTTGCTTTCGGTCGGGAGCCAGCCGCCGAACACGATCTGGCCCACGATGAAGAGCGCCACCAGCAGGCCGGCGATTTCGCCGGTCTCCCGCCTATTCCAACGCACCCGCGGGTGCGCATGCCAGAGGAGGAGGAGCGGCGTCCCGATGAGGGCACCCACGGCGTCCCCCAGCCACCAGGTCACCCAGATGGACCCGGACGCAGCCCACTCGGCAAGGCCGCCCAACAGGAGGCTCGTGACCCCGCACGTCGCGCTGACCGTCGTGCTCACCAGAGCGGCCAGGACCGCGAACTTGAAAATGTCGCGGGGCCGCTCGCAGCAACGCGGGCCGTTGGCCCACCGCGTGACCAGCGAGGCGCCGACGACGCCCTCGAGCGTGTTGCCCGCCGCGATCCCGAGGGAGGTGGCGACGGAGCCCGCCGTCAGCACGTTGACCAGCAAGGCGCCCGCGAAGACCCCGGGCCAGACCCGATAGCCCAGCCCCAGCAGCGCGGCCAGGGCGATCCCCGTGGGCGGCCAGACCGCGGTCGCGCTCGGGTGCACGAAGGCCAGCAGCAAGCCCAGCTTGCCCGCCACGACATAGAGGCCGGCCAGGGCCGCGATCGTTCCAACGAGTCGGACGCGGGTGACTGGGGTGCCCATGACGAATGGCTGGCTCCCGCTGCTTCCGGGAATTATCCCCCCGAACCGGGGATGCCGGCAAACGGTACAGAGGTTTTGCGCGGGCCCTTCCGGCTGCGTCGGGGAGTGCGAGCGACCCAGCCCGCCGTACGTGGCGCCAGGCTGTGGTACAGTGCTACCCATCGCCGAGCGGGTGCTGGTCGGCGAGCTCGCAGCGCGCGGAGGGCGCTGCGAGGAGGCGATGCCGCCCCTCCAGGAGGCGGTGCACGTGGCGGACGGGCGGCCCTATTCGGTCACACCGCGCCGCGAACGCGACACACACTCGACACACCACGGGGAGTGGTCCGCGAGCTGCTGGGGCAGGCAGCGGCCCGTGTGCGGATGCGGGTCCTGGCCTACTGCTTCATGCCGAATCACGTTCACCTGGCCCTCTGGCCGCGGGGCGATGGCCATAGTTGCTGGCTGGAGCATCGAGAGAATGCTATAATTCGTGCCATGTTTTGGGGTCGTCACGGTCATGAAGACGTATATCTATCCTATTGAAGTCGAACAAGAAGAGGACGGCCGGTGGAGCGCGGTGGTCCCGTCCTTGCCGGGTTGCGCCACGTGGGGCCGCACGCAACAAGAAGCCGTGAAGGCCCTGCAGGAAGCCATTGAGGCCTACATCGCAACGCTTCAAGAGATGGGCAAACCGATTCCTCATCCTCCTGCAAACGGAGAAATCATCGAAGCTCCGGCACTCGCCGTCGTCGTATGAACGAGGCTCCGTCCCTCGTCCATCTGCTCCGCAATCTCCCCGTTCATCAACTCATCAAGGCGCTTGAGCGTGATGGATTCACGCTTCGGCGATCCACGCAAACCGGAGGCAGGATTTACGCACATCCGGACGGTCGCATCACGGTGGTCCACTATCACCACAGCAGTGATACGCTCACACGCAAGACGCTGAAAAGCGTACTCGAAGCGGTGGGGTGGGATCATGCCGATGCGAAGCGGCTGGGCCTCATCCCATGAACTTTCACGTTAAGGCTCCTCGCACAAGACGCCCGCTCTGCACAGCCCAGACGTCCCCGCTCATGCACCATGGCCTCAGGAGAAAGAAAAAGAGGGTGGGAGTCGCTGCTTGCCACAGCCGGACTTTCGGCGGGAGCGTTCCACCATGCCTCACCTAACGCGTCGGCCTGCGGGAGCCTTGCTTAGCCCGTCTTGAATCGCCGGCCGGGCCGCCGCGGCCGAAGCGGTTTACCGTGAGGACCTCCAGCGGAACCGCGAGAACGGCTGGGCGCTCTTCGGGCTCGCCCGGAGCCGGCGCGCCCAGGGCAAGGCCGACGACGCCGCCGCCGTCGAGCAGCGCTTCCGGGCCGCCTGGGCCCAGGCCGACCTCACGCTCCCCGCCTCCCGGTTCTAGCGCGCCCTCCTTCATCCTTCCCCTGTCCGCAGCGAGCCCCCGGCCACGACCGCGCCCCAGCGCCTCTCCCGGAGCTGTCCGTCCCAGGGACATCTCTCCTGACCAGGTTCGTGGGCCCGCAGTGACCGACCCGTCGGGCGCCCATTCCGGTGGGTGGCGCCGGCAACTCGCGCGCAGACCACGGCAGGCTTGTTCACCTATCGCCAGCCCGTGATCCGATAGCCTCGCTCGAGCAGGCAGCGCTCGATCGCCAGGCGGTAGGCGGCCTCGGATTCCCAGCGCCGGTGCGGAGGGCCGGCCGTGCCGATGACCACTCCACTCGTGGAGGGTCCGACGGCCCCCATCGGCGGCAACTGCAAGGGCAGGAAGCTGGTCGGCGCCGCGTCAGAGACCTGCTGCCGGCAGTGGCGAAGGTCGTCGGCCGCCGCTTGCGGGCCGGCCGCCGGCCTCTGCGGTCCGGGCTCGAGCATCGGCTCCGGGAGCCGCTGGCCTAGTGCACAGCCCGACACGCAGGCCAGCAGCAGACAGGCCAAGCGGACCGTGCCTCGACAGGCGCACCTCATACGACTCCTTTGAAGCCCAGTGTACGCCAAACCCCGGCCGCTCGCACCCCTCCAAGGGATCGCCGCCGGGCCTGCTGCGCCCGTCCTCCAATTCCCAGACGCCTGTCGGGGGACAGATGTCATGGCCGGAAGCGCGTGCCCTTATTTCGCGAATAGCGCCGCCCTTCTAGCCGCACGACAATAGCGTCCTCCGTCAGCAGATCCATCGTGCCGGGATGCTTTTAAGGACGAGGGAGGTCTCCATGTTCGCCCACCTCGCGCATGAGCAACCGCCCCGAGCGATGCCCTGGCAGCACCATGACATGGCCACCGGTAAACGGGTCGCCCAGTTGTTGGCGATCGCTGCCCTGACACTCTGCCTCGCGCTTCCGCCGGTGCAAGCCGCGGCCGAGCCGCCGCACGACGGCGCGTCACCGGCGGCCGCCGTCGCGCCGCAGGTTGACCCGGAGCTGGACTTTGTGGACCCCGTCCTGTTCATGGAAGCGCTCGGCGACTTCGTCGAGCCCACCGACAGTGCCCAGGCGGTCGTGAAGCTGCGGAACGACGGCCCCCTCCCGGTGGGGGGCGTCAGCGTGTCGTTGAACGCCCGGCCCGATCTCGGCATCGCGGTCGGCCCGGGCCCTCGCCGACGGGAGCCGCGCGGAGTTCGCCGAGCGGTTTGCGGTGGGCGAGGACACCGTCCTGCTGGTGAGCGCCGCCACGGACGCGCGCCGGTACGGGGCCGGCCATCAGATCCTCGTGACCGCGTCGGTCCAGCATCCCGGCCGGGGAGGCCTGACCGGTGCGCAAGCGGTCGTGACCGCGGTGGCCAGGCCGGATGCCGGGACCGCGCTGACGGGCGCCATCCTCCCTAATGACGAGGGGCGCGGGGCCGACGCGGTGGCGCACGACGGCCTGTACACGGGGACGGTCCCGGTGACCGACGAGCTAGCCTGTGCCGGCGAGCGGACCATGCCGGTGACGGTGCTGGCGCAGGCGACCTCGCAGGGCAGCCTGGGGGCCGAGCGGCCGGCGCTGTTCGCGGGATTCGCCAGCGCGCCGATCACGATCGCGCCGGGCGCCGGCGCGCCCGACCTGGTGATCGATCTGGTCTCTGCGCCGGTGACCCTCCAGGCGGGCTCGCCCGTCCCGCTGGAGATCACGGTGCGGAACGTCGGCACCCGGCCGGCCGACGCGTCCGCCGCGCGCGTCCTGCTCAGCGCGGACGAGCGCCTCGATCCGGACGATGCGGTGCTGGCGACGCTGCCCATTCCGGCGCTGCGGCCCGGCGGCCGCGCGAGCGTGCGCGCGGCGCCGCTCGTCCCGGTCACGGCGGGGCGCGCGTTCCTGGCGTTCGTCGTCGATGCGAACGCCGAGGTGCGCGAGTGCAACGAGGCGAACGACGTGTTCTTGCTGCCGGTATCAGTGCGCTGAGCCATCGGCATCCGGTCGGATCGCTGCTGGCACGCCGACCTTGAGGAGAGAGAGCCGACGATGTCGAAGCGCGATTTCCTGAAATTCGTTGGGGTCGGCGCCACCATCGCCATAGCGGCCAGCGCCATCGGCCCCGCAACGGCCGATGCCTCCCTTCCGGTCATCACTTACGCCTCGGCGATGGTGGAATCGAGCTTGAGGATCCAGTCGCCGCGCACGGCGCTGCTTTCGCGCCATTCCCCGATCAGCACGTCCCCGGCTGGACCGCGGAACCGCTCGAACGTGACGTCCCCGTTCGAGCAGCTCCCGTCGCGAGATCGGTAATCGCCCTCGTAGCGGAGGCCGTCCTGGGAGCGCGCCGTGACGGTCACCGTGTCCTCGCCGGTCTCCAGCTCGACCACGAGCTGACTGTCGGACAGCGAGCCTCCGCTGAATGTCAGCTCATGCCAGTGGCCCTCGTATTTGTACAGCGTCCATCCCTTCCGCATAATCACTCCCTCCAGAGGTTGCTTCGTTGCGGCCGCCACCCGCCGCGCGTGACCCTGTGCCGCGCGGTTTGTCCGGTCCACCCTGCCACCCGCCGCGGCCCTGCGGATCACATCCGCGTCCGGTGGGCGGCCCCTTTCGCCTGGCGGAAGGCAGGGAGCCACATTTCGGGACTGGCGCGGCAGAGGTTCTCGCGAGAAAATCCAGCTCGCGCGACGCCGAATCAGCCGCCACGAGCCAGAAAGCCTGGGCGATGGAAGCAAGGGCCCGGGAAGGCGCTGAGGCGCGTTCCTGAGGGCCCACTTCCCCCACGCCCAGGCGAGGTTCATCGCCCTGCCGACGAAGCGTAGCGCCATCACCGTCCAGCAGCACCCGACGCAATAGCCGCCGCGGTGCTCCGGCACAAGCCATCTCGTCCAGACCCCCTTCGCGCCCGGCGGGTTCCGCTCCTCAGCCGCCATCTTGGCCCTCCACCTGGCCTCCACGAGAAGCCAGCATGCGCCGCGCCCACCGCCGGATCAAGTCCCCTGCAGGCGGCGCGCCGCGGCCCGGCCTCAGACCGGCCTTTACATCCGCCGCCCGATGGGGCATCGTAGGCGGACTGCGGCGGAGGCAAGCATGCTCGACGACCTGGACAGCCTGGTGAACCTGCGCGACGTGGAGGCGCGCGCCGCAGCCAAACTCCCCAGGCCGGTCTTCGACTATTACGCGAGCGGGGCCTGCGACCAAGTCACGCTCGGCGAAAATCAAGCGGCCTTCGCCCGGATCGCCGTGAAGCCCCGCGTGCTCGTCGACGTCAGTCGGCGGGATCTCTCGACCACCGTACTGGGACAGCCCGTGTCGTTCCCGGTGCTCATCGCCCCGACCGCCTTCCAGCAGCTCGCCCATCCCAAGGGCGAGGTCGCGACGGCGCGCGCGGCTGCCGCGTCCGGGACACTCATGGTCCTCAGCACGCTCGCCACCTGCTCGATCGAAGAGGTGGCCAAGGCCGCCGGCGGGCCGCTCTGGTTCCAGCTCTACGTTTACAAGGACCGTGGCGCCACCCGCGCGCTCGTTGAGCGAGCCGAGGCGGCCGGCTGCACGGCGCTGGTCCTGACCGTGGACGCCCCGGTGCTCGGCCGCCGCGAGGCGGACATCCGCAACCGGTTCCGGCTGCCCGACGGGCTCACCCTGAAGAATCTCGAAGCGGCCGGCCTGGACCGTCTGCCCGACACCACCACGGGCTCCGGGCTCGCCGCCTATTTCGCCGACCAGCTCGATCCCGCGCTCACCTGGCGGGACGTGGAGTGGCTCCGCTCGCTCACCGCTCTGCCGCTGCTGGTCAAAGGGCTCCTGCGGGCCGACGACGCGGTCCGCGCCGCGGAGAGTGGCGCGGCCGGCGTCATCGTCTCCAACCACGGCGGGCGGCAGCTCGACACCGTGCCGGCGACGATCACTGTGCTCCCGGAGATCGCGGACGCGCTCGCCGAGCGCATCGAGGTGCTCGTGGACGGCGGGATCCGGCGCGGCACGGACGTGCTCAAGGCGCTCGCCCTGGGCGCGAGCGCGGTGCTGGTCGGCCGGCCGATCCTCTGGGGCCTTGCGGTCGGCGGCGAGCGGGGCGTCGCGCGCGTGCTCGCCCTGTTGCGGGCCGAGCTCGACCAGGCCATGGCGCTCTGCGGCTGCCGCTCGGTCGCGGAGATCACGAAGGACCTGCTCGCCTGAGCGGCGCTCAGCCGCTCGGGGAAAATCCCTCCACGACCCCGACGTGGACCGTGAAGCGGCCGCGCCGCCGGTCCTCGACGTAGCGGGCCAGGATCTCCTGGATCACGCGGAAGGCGAGCTGGTCCCAGGGAATCTTTTCAGGATCGAAGAGCTGCACCGCCAGGCTTTCGTGGCCCGCGCCGAACTCCGGCGCCCGCAGCCGGCCGCGGAAGACCGCATAGACCTGATCCACGCGGGCGAGCGTGAACAGCGCGTAGAGGTCCATGATCTCGACCTGGGCCTGGGCCTCCTCGAGCGTCTCCCGCGCCGCCGCCTGCTCGACGCTCTCCCCTAACTCCATGAACCCGGCGGGAAAGGTCCAGAAGCCTAGGCGGGGCTCGATGGCCCGTCGGCATAGGAGGATCTGCCCGCCCCATTCGGGGATACAGCCGGCGACGATCTTGGGGTTCTGATAATGGATGGTCCGGCAAGCGGAGCAGACGAACCGCGGGTGGGTGTCGCCGGCGGGAACGGCCAGCGAGACCGGCGCGCCGCAGTGGCTGCAGAAGTTCACAACGTGGAGCTCCCGGCGGGCCGCCGCACGGGGCAGGGTGCGCGCACGGTCCCGACGCTCCAAGGTAGGCGTGCCGACCAGACGGAGTCAAGAGAGCCCTGCCGCCGACATCGTCACAGTCAGCGCGGCAGGGAGGGATCGGGCGTCCACACGGGCTCCGCCTCCGCGCGGGCCTGGACTGCCGGCAGGCGCCTCCCCAGCAGCCCGGCCGTGGCCAGCAGCACCAGGCCGCCCAGGGCGACGGTCAGCGGCGCCCCGAGCCAGGCCGCGCCGATCTCGGGCACCTGGTTCGGCAGCCCGAACGCCTA
>CAZTUO010000075.1:0-11495 GCA_964616355.1 uncultured Nitrospira sp. | reverse complement strand
GCCTGGCGGATCCTCTAGACCCGGGACGCGGGACCAGTGACGCAGGACAGGCAGCCCGTCCCGCGTCACGTGCCGCCCAGCGCGCAAAACACCTGGTCATAGAGCAGGTCGGCGAACCGGCGATACCCCTCGGTCGTCAGGTGCAGGCCGTCGTTGGAATAGGCCCGAGCCAGGCGGCGCGTGCCGGGCTCTAGCGTGGCCTGGAACAGATCCAGGCAAACCAGCCCGCGGCCGGCGCAGAACTCGGCGATCAGCCGGTTCAGGGCCTCGCGGGGTCCGATCAGCTCCCGTTCCCAGGCTCGTTCAGCCGGTGTGCCCCGCTCGCCGCCGAGTCGGATCGAGGGCACCGTGACCGCGATCGGTTGTGTCCCGGCCGCCTGCTCGTACATCGCGACGAGGTTCCGGAGAATGTCCCGGGGAGCCAGCCGCCACCCCAGGTCGTTCGTCCCTCCCAGGATGATCACAAAAGCCGGCTTGGCCGCCAGGGCGTCCGCGCCGAACCGGGCAGCCATGTCGGCCGTGACCTCGCCGCAGATGCCGCTGACCACCACCCGCGCCGCGCCGCCCAGTCGCTCCTGAAGAAAGACCCCGTAGGGGGTCTCTCGCACGGAAGGGCAGTCCGGAGTCGGAGACTGATACCCGGCGGTCAGGCTGTCGCCGAAGCAGACGATGAGCGGAACGGACTCGTCGGACTTCACCGGCGCTCCTTGGGCAGGGAGGCTGCGCGCCCGCCCTCGCTGACAGGGCCGCCATTGTAGCCGCGAGCGCGCGGAATTGACAAATGTCTCGCGGACGGCAAGAATGGGCCTACCTTTCAACGCCGGACGAGGCCCCCCATGGCCATTGCGACCAGTTGGGAGCAGCACCACCACATCATCAAGCCCATCCCGATCCTGCAGTGGCTGGTCGTCCTCGTCCTCTCCGCCCACATTCTCTTGGGAAACCAGGACGCCCTCTCCACGTTCCAGGCGATCCGCTTCGTCAGCCTGATGCTGGTCAGCAACGTCGTGTGCCTGTACATCCTGCCGAACTTCATCAGCATGACCGCTGTGGCGACGATCCTGGTCCTCCTAGACACGCTGCTGGTCCCGGCCACGCTCTACGCGACGGGCACGACGGGAACGGACCTGTTCGTCGTCTACTTCGGCATCATCATGATCGCCGGGGCGGCGGGCAGCCTGCCCCGCGCCTTGCTCCTGGCGACGGTGACCTGCGTGGCCTACGGCGCTTTCGCCCTGCTCTACGAGCCGGGCACCGCCCCACTCGGCTCGGTCCTGCTCCGGATGCCCTTCTTCCTCGTCGTCACCCTGTTCTACGGGCTCATGGGCGAGTTCGCGGAACGGGAACGGAAGGACAAGGAGCGCCTCGCCTATGCGGCGACGCACGACGAGCTGACTGGCATGCCCAACCGGCGACACATCCAGGAAGCGCTGACCCGGGCGCTCGAAGAGGCCAAGCGGTTCGAGTCGCCGCTCTCCTGCGCCTTGATGGACATCGACGGGTTCAAGCGGATCAACGACACCTACGGCCACGACGCGGGCGACCAGATTCTGCGGGAGTACGCGTCCGTTCTGATCGAGCAGCGGCGGGGCTACGACCTGGTCGGGCGCGTAGGAGGGGATGAATACGTCTGGCTTCTTCCCCGCGTGGACACCGAGGGCGCGATCGCAGCCGGGGAGCGGCTCCGGCAGGCCGTCGAGCGGACCCTGTTCCGGAACGGGGATCGGACCGTCCAGCTCACCACCAGCATCGGCATGACCACGTACGAGCCGGGCAAGAGCAGCCACCCGTCGCCGGCTACCATGCTCAAGGTGGCGGACCTAGCCCTCTATACCGCCAAGCGCAAGGGCCGGAATCAGGTCTGCCACATGCCGTTGCTGGATCAGGCGTCCGACTGGGAACCACAGCTCCAGCCCGTGAAGGGTGCGACCACGCACTCCCCGTGACGGCGCCGGCCCGCCGGCCCGCGGCCGCCGCTTCCCGATCTTGACAGGGCTCCAGGCGCAGGGCTATTCTCCCGCCTTTGGACGAAGCCCAGACGGACCTCAGTCGAGACCGCTGGAACCCAGAAAGGAGCGGACCTGTATGCCACGCGCTCGCGGGACGGCAACCGGAACTCTCATGATCACCGTGCTGGCCCTCTCGATCCTGGTCGGCTTCTCCCGTGTCGCCGCAGCCGCCGAGACGTTCAAGATGGCGGTCGTGGACCCCCAGGCCGTGCTGGAGAAGTCAAAGGCTGGCAAACGCGCCCTCGACGGCCTCCGCGAATACGCCGCCACCCGCCAGAAGCTCCTCGCCAGCGACGAGGAGGAGCTCAAGAGCCTCCAGAAGCAGCTCAAGGACCAGGAGGCCACCTTGAGCGAGAGCCAGAAGCGGGAGAAGGAGGAGCAGTTCAGGGGCAAAGTTCAGGCCTACCAGCGTCGGGTTCAGGAATTCAACCAGGAGCTGGCCGCCAAACAGAAGGAACTGGTGGACGAGTACATGCAGAAAATCGCCGCCGCCACCAAGTCGGTGGCGGAGCGGGCCGGGTTCTCGCTGGTCGTGGACAAGGGAAGCGAGAACTCGATCAAGATCGTCATTTACAACCGGGACGCGCTGGACATCACGGAGCAGGTCATCAAGGAATTCGACCGGGTGAACAAGTGACCGAAGCCCGCTACCCCACTCCCGCGTCGCGCCGGATCCGCTCGACCAGGCGCTCGAAGGCGGGCGCGTCTCCGCCGATCGCGCGACCAGTTCGACCCGATCGGGCCCCGAAACCCCCAGTCCTAGCTCGATCGCCCGCACGATCTGCCGCTGCTCCCATACCCCCCGCTCTAGGACCCTGGGCCACTCGCCGTAGGTGCGGATCAACGCCACCGCCACCGCGTCCAGAGCCACCCGGTCGCCGCTGAGCAGCAACAGGTCGGCCCGAGCCGGGGTGCCGCTGGTCGGCCCGCCGGCGATCATCACGGTGGTGGCATCCGCGATCGTGAGCACCGGGTGGACCGCGAGGTTCAGCTCGGCGATGCGTTCGTGCCAGTCCCCCGAGAGGAAGCTCAAGGAGGGCCGGTAGCGTGGATGCGTGACGCCCACCAGGTTCTTGAGGCCGCAGGAATAGTGGGCGAACCGGTGGGTCTTCACCACCGGCAGGTTGATGAAGACCTCCGCCTCATACACGGGCTTCGAGACGTAGTAGCGCGGGAGCGCCGCAGCGGCGGCAGGCTCGACGCGCACCCACGGCTCGTCCTCCAACGCGAGCAGGCGCGCGCCGGCGGACTCGGCGACGCGGCGCATCCCCGTCGCCTCCAGGTTTTTGGTGGTCGGAAAGCGGATCATCCCGGAGCTGTCGGCGATGACGAGGTCCGCGGCCCCGGCGCCCCGCGCGAGCCGGGCGACCGCGGCGACGACTTCCGGCGCCGTCGTGCTGGGCGGCCGGCGGTCGTTGACGACGTTCGGCTTCAAGAGCACGCGTTTTCCCGCGAGTCCGAGCCGGTCGAGCCCGCCGAGCAAGGCTACCCCTTCGCCGAGCATCGCGGCCGGGTCGGTCCCGTGCACCAGGGCAACCAGCGCCCGGCCGTCGCGCGTGAAGGGATTGGGCGGGACCGGCTTGACGGGCACCAGAGGCCCATCCGGTTCGAAGAGGAGAGCCCGCCAGAGGGAGCGCGGTGCGAAGGCCAGCGCCGGCAGGAAGGCGAGCCCGAACCCGAGCCGGGCCAGCAGATCGCGGCGTGTCAACGCGAAAAACCCGCCCTGCGTCATTGGTCACTCGTCACTGGAACGAGTCCCTCTCGCACAGGACCAATGACCACTCCTCAGCCTTGCTCCAGCGGATAGCCGGCTTCACGCCAGGCCCGGATGCCCCCATCCAGGCTGACCACGTGCGTATAACCCATCTGCCGCAGGCTGTCGGCCGCCAGCGCGGACCGAAAGCCGCCGCCGCAATAGAGCACGATCTCGGCTCGCTTGTCCGGGATCACGGTCTCGATATCCCGCTCCAGGATGCCCCGCGCGAGGTGCCGGGCCCCTGGGAGCCGGTCCTTGGCGTACTCGTGGTCCTCCCGGACATCAAGCAGGTGGAACGAATCCCCGCGATCGAGCTTCGCCTTGACCTCGGCGATCGTGCATTCCTTGATCCGCCGCCGCGCCTGCTCGACGAGGGCGAGAAAGCCGGGGTTGTGCTTCATGGGTCTCCCGAGAACAGTGCCAGTTGCTCGGCGCCCGGTCTGCGGAAGGTCTTCGGGATCGGCTCTGGGTCGCCGTCTGGAAAGCCCGCCTTCCGGCGCGCCACCTCGAACAGCCGCTCGATTATCTCCCAGTAGGTCCCCTGCCCATGATGCCGGGTGAAGAAATGGCTGTCCGACAGCCGGCCGCCCCGCACCTCCCGGAGCCGGTGGGTGATCTTCGCGAGCCGGTCCGGGAAAGCCGCCGCCATCCGCTCGAGGAAGACCGGCTCGACGTTCCCGGGCAGCCGCAGCAGGATACACGTCGCGGCCTGTGCCCCCGCCTCGCGGGCGCGGGCCAGCAGCTCGGGCAAATCGTCCTCGTTCAAACCCGGAATCACAGGCGCGATCGAGATGCCGGTCCGGATGCCGGCCTCCGAGAGGATCCGCATCGCCTCGAATCGCTTCGTGATCGCGGGCGCCTGCGGCTCCACCTTCCGGGCAGTCTCGTCGTCCGCGAACGGAATGCTGAAATAGACCCGCACCCAGGCCTCCCGGTCAAGCCGCAGGAGCAGGTCCAGGTCCCGGAGGACGAGCGCGGCCTTGGTGATGATCCCGACCGGATTCCGGAATTCCGCGCAGACCTCCAGGCAGGCTCGCGTGAGCCCGTAGCTCGCCTCCAGCGGCTGGTAACAGTCGGTGTTGCCGGAGAAGACGATCAGCTCGCCCGTCCAGGAGCGCCGCAGAAAGGCAGCGCGCAGGAGAGTTGGCGCGTCGCGCTTGACGACGATCTTCGACTCGAAATCCGTGCCGGCGCCGAAGCCCCAGTACTCGTGCGTGGGCCGCGCGTAGCAGTAGGCGCAGGCGTGGAAGCAGCCGCGGTAGGGATTGACGCTCCAGCGGAACGGTAGATCGGGGCTTTCGTTTCGACTCAGTATTTCTTTTGTGGTATCTTCGAAGACCTGGAGCGTGACGCGGCCCGGCGGCTCCAGCCGCTCGCGCTGCAGGGAGTCGAACGGATTGGGCGGGTTGGACACCAGCCGCATGGTCCTATGGTCCTCTCCGCTGACGGCCTTGTCAAGACCGGCCGGAAGGCACCTGCGGGCGCGCCGAGCATTGACTGGCCGGGGACCCGGTGTTAGAGTGCGGCGCGGTCCGACCCGGGCCGTCGTCACGAGGCCGCCATGTATGAGCTGCGCGCACTCCGAGAGGACCTGGACGGGATCAGGCAGCGCCTCGGCCCCCGCGGGGCCGACGTGCCCTGGGAAGACCTGCGCAAGCTGATCGAGGAGCGGCGCGGGCTCACGGCGACCGTCGAGGAGCACCGGCACCGGCTCAAGCAGGGCTCCGACGAGGTCGGCCGGCTCAAGCGGGAGCGGCAGCCCGAGGCCGCCATCGCGGTAAAGGCGGCCGAGATGAAGGCCCTCGGGGACCGGATCCGGGACCTGGAGGAGCACCTGCGCGCGGTCGAGGAGCGGTTGACCGAGCTGGCGCTCCGCATCCCGAACCTCCCGCACCCCACCGTGCCGGCCGGCCAGAATTCGGCCGACAACCAGGAGATCCGCCGGTGGGGCTCCCTCCCCGCTTTCGCCTTCGCGCCCAAGCCGCACTGGGAGCTGGGCGAGGCGCTGGGCATCCTGGACTTCGAGCGCGCCGCCAAGATCGCCGGCGCCCGGTTCGCGGTCCTCACCGGGGCGGGCGCCCAGCTCGAGCGGGCGCTCATCAACTACATGCTGGACTTGCACACCGCTCGGCACGGCTACCGCGAGGTGCTGCCGCCGGCGCTCGTGAACCGGGCGGCCATGACCGGCACAGGCCAGCTCCCGAAATTCGAAGAGGACCTCTTCCGGCTGGCGCACGACGACTACTTCCTGATTCCCACGGCGGAAGTCCCCTTGACCAACCTGCACCGCGAGGAGATCCTCCCCGAGGAGCGATTGCCGCTCCGCTACACCGCCTACACACCCTGCTTCCGGCGGGAGGCGGGCTCCTACGGCAAGGACACGCGTGGGCTCATCCGTCTGCATCAGTTCAACAAGGTCGAGCTGGTCGCCTTCGCCCGGCCGGAAGAATCCTACGCGGAGCTGGAGCGGCTCACCGCCGCCGCGGAGGCCGTGCTCCAGGGCCTGGGGCTCCACTACCGTGTCGTCACGCTCTGCACGGGCGACCTGGGCTTCGGCGCAGCCAAGACCTACGACCTGGAGGTCTGGTTGCCGGGCCAGCAGGCCTATCGCGAGATTTCCTCCTGCAGCAACTTTGAGGCCTTCCAGGCCCGTCGTGCAAACATCCGGTACCGGCCTCGCGCGGGCAAGGGAGGCAAGACCGATTTCGTCCACACCCTCAACGGCTCCGGCTTGGCCGTCGGGCGGACGCTGGTGGCCGTGCTGGAGCAGTACCAGCAGGCCGACGGGTCGGTGGTGATCCCGGAGGTCCTGCGGCCCTATCTGGGCGGGCGCGAGCGCCTCGTGCCAGGCCCCTGGGAGGAAGACGGTCATGTTTGAGGTCGCGTTCCTGGCTACGGCCCTGTGGGTCTGTCCCGACGAGGTCTATACGAACGAGCCGCGAGCGGGATGCAAACCGTTTCAGCCATCCAACAGGGAAGCCGTGAGCACCGTTCCCGAGCCCGGAGCGGAACCGGCGCCCACGGAGCCGGCCCGCTCGGACCGCGTCCCGGCCGAAGCGCCGCCGCCTCGCCGTCCGAGCGCGCCGTCGGAGCTCTGCGCGCTCTACAAGGAGTACATCGCACTGGAATTGAAGACGCACGGCGGTTTCGTCACCGAATCCACCGAAGAGGTCGAACGCTGGCAGACCCTCAAGCGGATGTTCCAGAACAGCCCGGCTCCGGCTTGCCCCTAGCCCCTAGCCCCTAGCCCCAGGCTCCGCGCCCCGCTGCTCATTCCACGAGCCGATGCCGGAGAGCGTAGCTCACCAGATCGGCCGTCGTCTTCAGGTTGAGCTTCTTGAGCGCCCGCACCCGGTAGGTGCTGACCGTCGTGACGCTCAGGGTCAGGACCTCGGCGATCTGTCCGACGGTCTTCCCCGTCGCGAGCATGCAGAGCACCTGATATTCCCGGTCAGACAGCCTCGCGTGGAGGGGGGTCTCGGGCCCCCGGCCCATCGCCTCCACGATGTGCTCGGCGAGGGCGGCGCTGACGTAGCGGCCGCCCCTGTGCACTTTCCGGATCGCCTCGATGAGCTTCTCCGGGGCCTCGGCCTTGCTCAGGTAACCGGCGGCGCCCGCGCGCAAGACCCGGAGGGCGAAATGCTCCTCGGTATAGAGGCTGAGGACCAGCACGGGCAGCGCAGGATGGAGCCGCTTGAGATCCTGCAGCACGTCCAGCCCGCTGCGGTCAGGCATGTTCATATCGAGCACGACGATGTCGTAGACCTCGGCATGCACCGCGTCGAGCACCTCCCGCGCGGAAGCCGCCTCCCCCGCGACCGCGAGATCCGGCGTCGTGGCCAGCACCTGCTTCAGTCCCGCCCGGACGACGGGGTGATCGTCGGCGATCAGCACCCTGATCATGTCTCCGCCACCGACCTTCCGTGGAGCCCGTTCTAGCGCTCAGGCGGAGGTCCGATGAGTCGGCTCGTCGGCTTCGCCCATGGAAATCCGGACCGCAACGGTGGTGCCCCCGCTCGGCGCGCCCGTGATGGCGAAGGTGCCCCCAGCCAGCTCCGCCCGCTCGCGCATGCCGAGGAGCCCGAGCGACCGGACGTCGGTGATCTCACGCTCGGCGATCCCTACGCCGTTGTCGCGGACCTCCAACAGGATTGCGTCCCCCTCACGCGCGAGCCGCACCGTCACGGCGGTGGCGTGCGCGTGCCGGAGCACGTTGGTCAGGGACTCCTGCAGGATTCGGAACAGCGCCGTCGCCCGCTCGCGGTTCACCGGCGCATGGCTCAGCTCCGAGAGAAACCGGGTCTCGATGCCGGTGCGGGTTTGGAACTCCCGCGCCTGCCATTCTATGGCGGCCGGCAGGCCCAGTTCCTCCAGAAGCGGAGGCCTCAGCTCGGCGGCGATCGCCTGGACCGTCTGGATCGTCCGCTCCACCAGGCTCCCCACCGCGTCCAGCTTGGCCGCCAGCTCGGCCGTTTGCTCGGCGATCGGCTTGAACTGCCCTGACGCAGCCAGACGGTTCCTGACCCACCAGAGGTCCAGCTTGATCCCCGTCAGGGCCTGTCCCAGCTCGTCGTGAATCTCGCGCGCGATCCGCGCCCGGTCCCGCTCGCGCACGGTCTCCAGGTGCGCGGACAGGGCGCGGAATCTGCTCGTACGACCGTCTCAAGTGCTCCTCGCTCTCGCGCAGCGCGAGCTGGGCACGCACGCGCTCGGTGATGTCCCAGCAGTTGACGATCACGCCCTGGACGACGGGATCGTGCAGCAGGTTCTTCCCGGTGCCCTCGAGGATGCGCCAGGACCCGTCGCGATGGCGGATCCGAAACTCCTTGGTGGCCGTGTGGCCCGGCATCCGACCGCCGCCCGCGAAGACCTCCGCGACCGCCGGCTGATCGTCCGGGTGAAGGAGGTCCAGGGCCTTGCGACCGACCAGTTCCAGCGGCGTGTAGCCGAGCACCCGCTCGACGGAAGGGCTGGCGAACAGCACCGACCCGTCACGATCCAGGAGCACGATGACGTCGGATGCGTTCTCGATCAACGCCCGGAAGCGCCGCTCGCGCCGCTGGCGCTCCTCTTCCAGGCGCCTCCGCGCACCCAGGTCATGGGCCATCGCCACATACGCGGGACGCCCCTCGAAGGTCACGGGGGCCCACTCCACCTCGACGGCAACCGCCGCGGCGCCCCTCTCATCAAGCTGCTCGCCCACGCAGGGGCTGCCGGGCGCTGCCCGCACCTGTCGCGCCACCAGGGCCATGACGTAGTCGTGGAGGGACACGCTCTCCGAGCGGCGCGCGGGGCTCTCCCCCGTGGCAGAGGCAGCCCGGCCCCGCGGCACCCCGTACCGCCGCGCCGCCGCCTCATTGACGGCGACAATGGAAAAGTCGCCCGCATCCAGGATCCACATCGGGTAGGGGCTGCGCTCGAACAACTGGCGGTATTGCTCTTTGGCCTGCTCGATCGCCGCTTCGACCTGCTTCTGCTGCGTCGGGTCCATGGCCAGCCCGCCCAGCGCCTGGCGGCCCGTGGCGTCCCGCACCGCGAACCAGATAGCCCGCCTGCGCGGTGCCACGCGGTCCCGCCAACCCCACATCGCCATCGCCCAGACTGCCACGAGCATCGTCCCGCTGCCGAGCAGAAGCATCGCAGTCCCGTCCGCGCGAAGTTTGCACAGAGCGGCAAGAGCGATCAGGCCGCTCGAAAGCGCCGCGAGCCGGAGGATATCCGTGGGAACTGGGGACCGGCAGGAGGTCCAGACCGCGAACAGATAGATGACTGCCGGAACCGCCGAGAAGGGAAGCCAGAGGTCGAGCACGAACGCCGCTCCGGCCGCACCGATCAGCCCAGCCAACAGGATCACGCGGGCTCGCGCCTGCCCCTCTCCCACGATCGGGGCCTGGTGCTCAGGGTCACGCGATGAGCTCACCTCTCGTGCCACAGCCTGGACTGCTCATCCGTCGCTGCCGCGCAACACAAGGGCGATCCCGAGCCGGAGCGCCGCCACTGCCCCAATGGCCGATGGCCGGCCTCTGGCATCCCACCCAAGCACCGACAAGCGCAACGACTGCCTGTCGGCGCCGGTCGGCCGAAAGCGGCAGAAAGGAACCGACAGATTTTAGCAAGGTCACCCGAACGAAGCCTAGCGAATAGCGAACCCGTTCAGGTAAATTTTCACCGCGTTCCGTTGTCGTTGCCGGTACGACAGCATGACCTGGTCTGGGTGGCCAGGCACAAGGGAGCGCGCTGGTGGTGGACCCAAGCCAGCCTCGACAGCGTAAGCATAACTAGACTCACGTAGTCGGTCCCGTTTGGCCGGCAGCATGGCTGACGCGCCCATGGAGGGGGCGGCTAGATTAATCCGAGCAAACCCTCTATCATCCAGGAAGCCGACCCGGTTCCCCGAGCGGCCCGTTTACCAGCAGCTCGAGCCTGCCGCTGCGGAGGGGTGGCTGAGTGGCCGAAAGCGCTGGTCTTGAAAACCAGAGTCGGGGCGACTCGACCGTGGGTTCGAATCCCACCCCCTCCGCTCGCGCGGCCAGCCGGCTTCGATACTGTCGCCGGCTGGCGGGTCCCGCAGCGGCTTTCCTTGGTGCTTGAGTCGGCGGGCCCCGCCGCATCGCTATACTCCTCCCCTTGTGCCATGGTATAAAGAACGCCTCTAAAGAGGAGCGCCTAGCGCGAACCAGGACCGCGACCGGTTTCGCCGGCAGCGGGATAGAAGAACCGGAGAGGTGGCCGAGTGGCCGAAGGCAACGGTTTGCTAAACCGTCACAGGGCCGAAAAGCTCTGTCGCGGGTTCAAATCCCGCCCTCTCCGCCACACCAAGCTAGCTCGGCTAGCCGCTTCGGGTTGAGGCGACTAGTCTTGTACCCTCGCGGCTGAATTCAGCCTTTCCGCCCCGCGTGCTGGGGCAAGTCATGGCGGCGGCGCCGTCCCGTCGCGAGGTATCGCTCCTTTCGCTCCCGCCAAGGTGGCTTGGGCCTCGTCTCCGCGTCGGTACATCCTTCCACGATCTCCGCGACCGTCGGGCCAAACCGCCGTTCGATGTCTTGTAGCGTGATCCGATGGCCTTGATCTTCGATGGCGTCGTGGAGCAGCGCGGCGACCACCTGGTCCTCGTTGCCCCCATGCTCCAGCACGATGGCCGCGACAGCCCAGAGATGCGCGATGTACGGGATCGCCGTCCCCTTGCGGCGTTGCTCTTGGTGCAGCGTCATCGCCAGCTTGAATGCCTCCAGGAGGCGATCCGAGGGGGGCCATAGGGGTGTTCGTGCCAGGCATGGTCACGGTTCCTCCATCCGGACTATAGTTCTTTGCGCTCGCCGTATCCAAACCTATGGCGCAGCCATGAGAAATGCCCCCTCGTCCTCGATGAGGAGCGAATGGGAATGCGAGCGCCGTGTTGATATTCCTCCCGGCCGATGCTATAGTCCGCGCAATCCTTAAGGAGTTGGCCTTTGGCCTCAGGACAGTCACCCGTGAAGACCGACCTCCTCCGACGCATCACCATGGAGCCGGGCAAGTGTGGCGGTCGTCCCTGCATCCGGGGCATGCGCATCCGTGTTCAGGACATCCTGGATATGCTCGCCGCTGGCACATCGGAGGACGAGATCTTGCACGACTATCCCTATTTGGAGCGTGACGACATCCGCGCCGCCGTGGCCTATGCCGCCGCGTACCTGAATCACAGCATCCTGCCAGCACAGTCCGGATGAAGTTTCTCGTGGATGCCAACC
>CAZTUO010000074.1:3252-11563 GCA_964616355.1 uncultured Nitrospira sp. | reverse complement strand
CTGGCCCGTTCCCACGAGCACGAAGTGCACCCGCTCGCCGCGGCGCTCGAGTATGCTCGCCGCTTCGATGATCTGCTCGACCCCCTGCAGGGGGCCGTAGCGGCCGTAAAAGAACACCGTGAACTCGTCGCGGGCCCCTCTCGGCCGCGGGAACACCACCTCGTCGTCTGCGCCCAGCCACAGGCGGCGGAACCGCGAGCGAGGCACTTTGAAGGTGTCGCTGAAATGCGTGATGTGGGCGTCCGTGTCCAGGAGCACGCGGTCGGCTAGGCGGCAGCCCAGTTTGTCGGTCGCGAAGTACCACCACGCGAGCGGCGTCCGGGGCGAGACGAGCTCGCGGTCGACGACTTTCTCGTCGTAGCGCGAGATGAGCGGGTCGAAGACGAGCGGGACGCGCCGCAGCCGCGCGAGAAAGCTGGCGGCGGACGCATCGCTGTGCGCGCGGAATCCCACGAGAATGAGGTCGAAGTGCAGGGCCAGCGCGCGGCGCAGGAGCGCCGGTGTACGCACGACCAGCGGCCGAGGGTCGATCACATCGACGACCGTCGCCCCCAGACGATGGAGGCACTTTTCGACGATGCGGTTGCGGGAGTAGGTCGGGTCGAACCGGCCGAACCGGCAGACTCGTAAGCCTGCGAGCCCTTCCATGGTTCGTGGAGGGTACCACGACCGGCCCCACACCCGATCCGGAGGGCTTAATTAATTAGTTAAGAGGGCGGCCGCCTGGAGACGGAGGAGCGGGGAAAGCGCCGCGGGGTGGTAGCAGCCGAGCTTCAGGCTATTTGTCTGAGGGAACGAGCCGACAGTGGGAAGAAGGAATAGTCACACCGGAGGAGAGCTCGCAGGCCGTGCGTCTGATCCTGGCGCGCGACATTAACACTACTTTGTTAAGTTCAATTCTTCGTACGCGGTGATCCAAAATTTCGTACTTGTACGCATGACGAGAATTTCGTACGCTTGCGCGCGTGACCGAGCCGTCGGCTCGAGCGCTGTTGCGCCGATTCGGACACGTTGCCGATCAATTCGCCGACGGCTTCAGTCTCCGTCCCCAGCGCGAGGCGGCGAGTCGGTATCTCGACGCGCTGTTCAACGACAGCGAGCGGAAGTCCATGCCAGCGAGGCATGGCCGGCTCACCGATCCGGTCAGCTCTCAAGCGCTGCAGCATGTCATCACCGACTCGCCGCGGGAGCCCGAGCCGCTGTGGACGCGGCTGCGGGCCCTCGTCCCGGTCCGCCGCGGCATCCTGGCGGTCGACGAGACGAGCTTTCCCACACAAGGCACACACTCGGTCGGGGTCAAGCGGCAGTCCTGCGGGGCGCTGGGCACGATCGCCAATGGCCAGGTGGCCGTCTCGACGGTGTTGCTGGGCGAGCCGCTCGCTTGGCCGCTCAGCTTCGAGTGGTCTCTCCCACAGGAGTGGTGTGCGGACCCTGCGCGGCGGGCCAACGCGCGCATCCCCGACACCGTGCGGTTTCGCGAGAAGTGGCGCATCGCGCTGGCGCACCTTCGCCGCGTGCTGAAGGCTGGTTTTGATCTCACCGCGGTCGTGGCCGACGCCGATTATGGCTCGCCTGCAGCCTTTCGCCGGGGGCTCGAGCGGCTCGGCCTGCGCTACGGCGTGGCGGTCCGCTGGTCGTTGGCCCTGTGGACGCCCGGCGCCCGCCGGACCCGCACCGCGGCCGAGATCGCAGCCACGCTCCCCGACGCAGCGTGGCAGCGCATGTGTTGGGGTCAGGGGACGAAGGGCCCCTTGGTCGCCCGCTTTGCGGCGGTGCGCGTGCGCCCCGCCAACAGCCGCGGCGAGCGGTGGCTCCTGTGCGAACGCGCCCTCGCCGACGACGAGCGGAAGTACTCCCTGCTCACTCTCGAGCCCACAGCGACGCTGCACGCGTTGGTGCGGGTCGTCCGCAGCCGGTGGCCGATCGAGCAGCAGTACCGGCAGCTCAAGGATGAACTCGGGATCGACCACTTCGAAGGGCGCAGCGATCCGGGCTGGACGCAGCACACCGTCCTCACCGCGATCGCGTTCACGTTTCTCCAGCTCGAGCGGATGCGAGCCGATGACAGCGCGCCTCGCCCGACGCTGCCGCACGTTCGAAGGTGGGTGCGTGAGATCATGGCGGTGCTGTACGTCGTGAATAACCGCAAGTTGTTGAATCTAATCGTCAGCTTCCAGCGGAACCCACCGCTGAGAAGGTGACAAAGTAGTGTTAAGGCTCCGCGCCGGCGAGATCGGACACATCGAGCCCCGACGCAGGTGATCATATCCAGGACAGATCCCCTCAGCCGCAGCCTCGAAATCCTCGCTGGGCGCCGCACACCGTGGTCCTCTAACGAAACCATCATCAGGTCGCGCGGCTGCCGTTATTCCCACTCTGCCCTGGGCCCGGCAACCTAACCGGCTCGAAGGCAAGTCGCATCCGGACGATCGGAACCCCGAATCTATCGCATGCCGGGATGATCGTGCTCATTTCTTGATCTGAAATCTTCTCCGTGCTGACTACTATCTGATCCACCGCGGCAGCCGACAACAACCCTTTCAGCGCCTCCCGCCCACCCAGAACCCGTAGACCGAGGATCCGCCTGCCCCACTTGCTCCGGTCATCGTCGATAAACCCCACCGGCCTCAGACCCATCCCCTCGTTCTGAAGCAGCTCGCGGACCGCGAGCACGCCTCGATCTCCGGCTCCGTACACCACAACCCGGCGTCCTCCGCTCCTTTGCCTGGCCGCGAAGTCGCCGAGCAACCTGAACGATGCTCTCGAGCCGATCGTCAACAGTCCGAACAACAAGGCGTCGATAACAAAGACGCCGCGCGAAAAATCCTGGAATCTGAACAGATACACCATGGCCACGATTGAACCGACAGATCCCAGCAAAACCCCGTTTACGAAGACTCCGAGGTCGGCTGGTCCGAAATATCGCCACACGCCCCGGTACGCCCCTGCTGCGAGCAGGCCGAGAAGCCGGGCTCCCAGCACGATCGGCAGAGACTTCAGAAATACCGGATAGTATGTTTGAAAATCCGGTCCCTCGAACCGTAGCCGGTACGCCGTGTAGTACGAAGCTCCGGCGAGCATGAAATCAAGCAGGACCTCGAACAGCCGTCGCCTATATGTGAGCTCCACCATCAGCGGCGTAAGTCGACCTCGACGAATTACGTCGGCTGGTCCATATACCGAGACGGTGCCTAAGTACGCAAGCAATAGCCCCACTCCCAGGAGATACCCAACCAGGGCGAACGTCGTCACGGCCTGGCCGGCGTAAGGCATCGATACCGCCACCAGGCCGCCCCCACCGGCGATCGCATACAGCAGCAGCACCGCTTGGCGCTCCGACAAGCCGATAGCCACCAGCCGATGGGACGTGTGGTCTCGCCCCCCCACCGACACGCGGTGCCCCCCGAGCAGACGGGAGACGGCCACGAAACTCGTGTCGAGGATTGGAACGAGTAAGATCAACACCGGGCCGGCCAATACCGACACGAGACCCGTACCCGGCCGGTCCGGTTGCGAAAGTGCGACGCCGGCGAGGAGCGACCCGAGAAACAAGCTCCCGCTATCACCCATGAAGATCGACGCAGGATGGAAGTTGTAGATCAAGAACCCGGCGAGGGCACCGCACAACGCCGCAAGCAGCTTGGCTGCCGACACCTCCTGGGAACCGGCCCCTAGCAGCGCGACGCCAGCCAATAACGCGACGCCGGCCGCGAGTCCGTCCATGTTGTCCAGAAGGTTAAGCGCGTTGGTAATGAGCACGAACCAAAAGACTGCCAGTAACACCTCAAATGTCGGCAACTCGACGACACCCAGACGGTAGCCGAACCCAGCGAGAACCGCACCTCCAAGAAGCTGCAACACGAACTTGCTCGCGGGCTTGAGCCCGTACAGATCGTCAACAAGCCCGACCCCGAACATATAGGCTGATACCCCCACCACCGGACCGAGCCGCCGGAAACCGTCGAATCCCCATGCCGTCAACAAAGTCGCGCCGAGGATCGCGACGCCGCCCAGAAGGGCGGTGGGGCGTTTGTGCCAGCGATCGGGTCTGGGAACAGCGACATATCCGAGTCGGATCGCAAGGACTCTCACTGCGGGGGTGAGCAGTGCAGACAGTGCGAATCCGGTCAACGAGACAAGCAGTAGCCGCACCACTTCACGCCGATGGAGACCTCAGGACCCCGAGTTGTTGGTAAAGCTCTTCGTACTGACTGACGATCCGGTCGAGGTCGAACCGCTCGAGGGCGACCGCGCGACTCGCCTTGCCCATCCGACGCCTTAACTCGTGGTCGGCGAGCAGCTGACGGATGGCCGCAGAGAGTGCCCCCGCATCCCGAGGCGGCACGAGAAACCCGTTGACCCCAGGCTCGATGACGAGCCGGCAACCTGGGATGTCGCTGGCTATGAGGGGAAGCCCCGTTGCCGCAGCCTCGAGCAGAAAACGCGGCACCCCCTCGTAGTAGCTGGGCAAAACAGCGATGTGGGCGGACCGGAGCAGCCCCGGCATATCCTCGCAGTGACCGATGAACTCGACAACTCCTTCCTCCGCCCACTGGGCGAGTCGGGTCGCCGGGATACAGCGGGGGTTCCCCTTATCTGCCAGACCTGCCACGACGAAACGGGCCTGCACACCTGCTCGACGGAGCGCACGAGCCGCCTCCACGAATTCGCCGATCCCCTTATCCCTGAGCAGCCGCGCTGCCAGCAGCACCAGGGGGATAGCAGGCTCCGCCGCGTCTCGAGGGGCGAACCGCTCCAAATCGACGCCGCTCCCGGCGATGAGCCTCAGTTGTCGGGGCGGCACCAAGCCCGCCGCAGCTAGGTGCTCGCTGTCTCCGGGGTTCTGGACCACCGTAACCATTTCAGGTCGCCGCAACAGTCTTCGCACGAGCGGAAAGACTACCAATCTCAGTACGGCCGCCCGGGGATCGTCGCTGAAAAGGAAGCCCAGGCCGGTGAACGTGTTGATCACCACCGGCACGTGGAGTCCCGTTGCGGCGACCGCCCCATACAGGATCGGCTTGGCCGTGAAGTGCTGGACTGCTGCGAACTGCTCTTGCCGATAAATCTGCCGCAGCGCCCAAATGGCCTTGGCCTCTCGGATAGGGTTCAGACTTCGCCGGCGGAGAGACCACGGCAGCCACCGGAAGCCAAGGTTCTGTAAGGCGTCGGTATAGCGGCCCGGCGGACAGATAAGGGTCACCCGTGCTCCACGCTCAGCGAGCCGTCGCGCCAGAGGTACCCTGAAGTTGTAAAGGACCCAGTCCCAATGCGCGACCAGGGCGACGCTAGGCGCTGCCTCCATGCGCCTCCAGCCACGCTTGGAACATCAACACGTCCCACAGGTGGTAGTGCCAGTTTCGCAAACCCGCGAGGTGTTCCTGCCACATCCGGCGGATCGGGACTGGGTCGAAAAGTCCTTCGTTTACCATCTTGCGCTCATCCAACAGCGCTTCCGCCCAGTCGCGCAGCGGTCCCCGGAGCCATTCGCCAATCGGTGCGCCGAAACCCATCTTGGGCCGCTCGATGAGCTCGTCCGGCACATATCGCCGGAGCACCTGGCGCAGCAGCCACTTCCCTCGTCGCCGCCGAACCCTGAAATCCACCGGCAAGTGCCAGGCAAACTCCACGACTCGGTGATCGAGAAACGGGACCCGCGCTTCCAGACTCACCGCCATGCTGGCCCGATCGACCTTGACCAGGATATCGTCCGGAAGATAAGTCACCGCGTCCAGATACATCATGCGGAGCGTAAAATCAGGGATCCGACAGCGGATCGATGGATCCATCAATATCGTAGCTGGCTCGCTTACGCCCTTGACCACAACCGTCGGGTCGCGCCAGTGCGACACGAGCATGAGGTACAACACGTCGGGATTCCCGGCTTCCAGTACGTCAGCCAGCTTTCTCACCTTTTCGCCAGGGTTGGTCACCCGCCACCGCGATGGCACCCACGACGCGACCCTGTCAAGTTGACTATCCCGACCCGCGTCCAACCTCATCAGCACGCCCGCGATGAGCTGCCGCACTCCTCGAGGTAGCCACCGCATTGCCCTCCAACAGTCTCGCCCCCAGAAATAGCGGTTATAGCCGCCAAACAACTCGTCGCCGCCGTCTCCGGACAGGCACACCGTGACGTGCTGGCGGGCCATTTCGGCGACCAAAAACGTCGGAATCTGCGACGAGTCCGCAAACGGCTCGTCGTAGAGTGCAGGTAGGCGCGGAATCACCGCCAGCACCTCACGCGGCGTCACATACAGCTCGGTGTGATCGGTCTCGAGGTGACGTGCCACGGCTTTCGCGTACTCCGCCTCATTGTAAGAAGCTTGATGAAAGCCGATCGTGAACGTCCGTACGGGCCTGTCACTCTGAGCCTGCATGAGTGCCACTATCGTGGATGAATCTATCCCGCCGGAGAGAAACGCACCCAGGGGCACGTCTGCCACCATCCGAAGACCCACAGCATCCCGGAGCAGCGAGTCCAACTGCTCGACCGCTTCGGACGCGGTTCCCCTGAACGGCCGTGTCAGCCCCTGCTCGACAATCGCGCCAACCGACCAATACGGGCGGGGACGCGGCATCTGGCCGCGTCTGTCGCACGAGACAGCAATCCAACTCGCCGAAGGAAGCTTCCGGATACCCTGGTAAACAGACCACGGCGTCGGCACATAGTTATGCCGGAGAAAGAGCGCCACCGCCTCCCGATCGATGCTGCCGGTGAATGCCGGATGGACACGCAGGGCCTTCAGTTCGGAACCGAACAGAAAGACGTGGCCGACCCACCCATAGTACAGCGGCTTCTCCCCCAGCCGGTCCCGCGCAAGATATAGTGTGCGAGCCTGCCGGTCCCAGAGCGCAAAAGCGAACATGCCGTTCAGCCGACTCAGCGCCCGTTCAAGTCCCCATCGACAGACCGCAGCCAGCAACACCTCCGTGTCCGACTGTCCACGGAACTGCTCGCCCTCCCGGGACAACTCGGCCCGAAGCGCCCGGTAATTGTAAATCTCGCCGTTATACACGACGACACAGCGGCCGCACGCACACAGCATCGGCTGGTGACCTTCCGCCGAGAGGTCAATCACTGCCAACCGCCGATGGCCCAGCGCCACACCTGCTTCCGCGTCGACCCACACACCGGCATCGTCCGGACCCCGATGGGCTAGCGCTGCGGCCATCCGGCCAGCGAGGGCGCCCAGCTCTTCGCCACTGTTCTGCGCCTTTAGGTCGAGGAAGCCGGCGATACCGCACATCGGACAGGCTCAAGCCACGTCTGTACCCAGGCTAGCCACTACCGTGACCCTGTTCGGCAAAGGAAATACCAATAAGGGATCCCGTCCGAGACGATAACCCGGTCGAACGTGTCCTAGAGTTTCAACGTCCTGTCTGATACGGCGAAAGCTCTTGCCCTGACACTGTCCAAGGCGTAATTCAGGTAGGCGAGCAGCTTCGACGCGTACCTTTTCATGCGGCGCACCGCCTCGAGGCCGTTGACAGATGATGGGCGACGCCGAGGCAAAAAGCGAAATCGGCGAACCCCGGTCGGAACGGCAGGTCCAGGATGTCGGCCATGAAAAAGCCCGCATCATCGCAATCCCGTAGATTCTTCAGTGCGACAACAATCGCGTCCGACCCATTCCGCAGCCACGGTCGCAGACCTGCGCTTCGCGCAGCGAGGCCAGGTCTACCAGGTCGAAATACTGCGCGAATTCCCGCTCGTGCTCCGGGAGCACTTCTGGGAACTCCTCCCACTCCGACCCAAGGCCGGCTTGGGTTACCCACCTTTATCGCTCGGAGATGCTGCCAGTTGCTTTGAGTGCGAACGGAAACCCTGACAAGCCGACAAGCCTGCCGCGAGCCCGAGGCCAGCCACCGTCGTCAGAAACGCATACCGCAGGCGGTGGAGCGCGCCGACGTTCGTGACGATAAGCACTTGCGCAACCATCATACCGGTGCAAAAGACGAGGATCACGTAGACCTCAACGCGGCGGCGCCAACGCCACAAGCCGTAAGCCAGTCCCACAAACGATAAGTACGTGATACTCATCTCTAAACCAGCCAGGCCACGCATCACTGTGCTATATGCCTGACTGCCTCGAGCACACCACATTTCAGGAAACGGTGCGAAGAAAGCTACTAGCGCGGCCCTCGGCAAGTAAGTCAGCAGGTCTCCGACGTCCCGGATGGTCACATCCGTGTCGATGTTGCTACCCGCTGCCGGGTAGCCGAGCCGGTAGCCATCACGCGCGCGGCCCACCGCCGCGGCCACTCGATCAGGTACAGCCGGCACGGAGTAGACCAGACGCGTCAGGGA
>CAZTUO010000074.1:0-3152 GCA_964616355.1 uncultured Nitrospira sp. | reverse complement strand
GGCCGGCAAGGGTGTTCCAGGGGCTGCCGGCGCTCCCGCGAGCGACTCTCCGACAGTCTCCGCCGACAGGGGCGTCAGAGAAGCCAGAACGAGCCAACCCAGAAGTGTCACCGCGACGCTGCTCCGCACTGACCACTCGTCTTGGCACGCCCGATAAAAGGCCGCCCCAGTAACAAACAGCGCAACGCTGGTTCCAACCACCTGTAGAATAGCCACCGCGCCCGGCCGAACGAGCCAATTCAACAACGCGCCCGCCACAATGGTTCCCGCCCCGAGCAAAGGAACTCTCCACCTGCTGCTCGAGCCCCGCCGATCCAATAGTAGTATCCAGCCATAAATAAAGAGCAAATAGCCCAGCACGGCATAACCGTCCTTGAGATTCTGCGCGTACCAGGCCGCCGCTGATGGAAACAGTATGAACGGAAGAGTACCGACCGCCGCTAGCTTTGCGGAGCCCACCCCTCTACAAAGAAGCGCGAAGAGCACCACAGCCCCAGTGGCGTGCAGCGCGGCGTTGACCGGGATCAGCACCCACGGCTCCGGAACGCTCAAGGCATAGATCGCGGCCGAAATCCCCGCCACCCCGTGTCCGGCCGGACGAAGCTGCCAGACTGACCACCCTTGCTCCTGGATGCGCGCAGCAAGCTCCGCCGCCAGGCGGTGATAAGTAGGGGCGTCGGTAGCGGCGAGCAATCCGTGGCCCGCATGCCACTGGGGGAAAACATAAGGAAGCGCCACGAATTGAACTCCCGCCGCCACCACCGCTGCGAGCGTGAAAGTGCCCACCCACAACGCGAACCCAATCCGCGTCTTCAAGGCGCTCACACTGTTGGCGCTGCCGCCCCGGTTGACAGGCATCCGTTAGATTTCGTGTGCACTCGATCACATCCGCGCGTCCTGATGGGGTTTTCCCCAGCAGGTACAAGCCGGCGATGTCGCCGGTCCCAAAGCGCGGACGCGAACTTTCGGTTAAGTCGGAGCAGCACGCCTCCCATGTCTCCGGGCGTACCACTAGCAGCAGGACCTCGCCAGCCTCCACCGTCGGCCTTCGCCGCGCGTATCCCGTCGAGCATCATGACGACCTCGTACATACAAGCGGGCCCCGTCAGCCCCGACAGAGGAAGTGCCAGTACGGAAGACCGTCCGAGATGACGACCTCGCGGAAGGTGTCCCGGAGCGCCAGAATCTCCGCTCGCGTCACGCGCTGCTCGACGGGTGTGAAGAACCGGTCGTAGACGTCCTGCCGGACCCGAAGCAGACTTTTGCCGGCGTAGGTTTCGTAGAGCGGCACCCGACCGGCTGCCCCGAAGGGACGCAGCGCGTGGCCGAGGCCGATCAGCGGGAGGTACACGCCCAGTGCGAGGGCCCAAGTCAATAGCTCGCGCACCGCGGGTGCCTGCACGCGGGAGAGGCGCCGGCGCACCGCCGTCACCACGGCCAGCATCGGACGAAAATACCACGGGCGGTTGTCCAGGGCGTAGTAGACGTACAAGAGCGGTTCCGGAGCGTATCTGCGGAGCGCGCGAGCCGCATCCAGGGCGTTCACCGGCAGATGGTGCAGAACTCCCACGCACACTGCCAGGTCCGCAAAGCCCGGCCGGAAAGGCAGGCGCATGATGTCGGCCATGAAGAAGAGCGCGTTTGACGTATCGCGCAGGTTCTCTCGCGCAACGAAGATGGCTTCGGAGAAGTCGACCAGGATCAATTGGCGGCAGCGGTGTCGCAAGAAATAGCTCCACCGCCCGATGCCGCAGCCCAGGTCGCACACCCGCCGATCCCTCAGCGCCTCGAGATCCACCAAATCGAAGTAGCTGGCGAACTCCGCTTGGTGCTCGGGGAGAATCCTCGGGAATCTTCGCCACTCTGCCCCGAAGCTCGCCTGCACATCCCGAGCCACCACGGTGGCGGCGCGATCGGCTGCCTTCCAAGCGGTCTTCGCCTCAAGCCACGCCGGGTACTCCGGCTGGTCCAGCAGGATGATCACATCGTCCACGATGGGGTAGGTCACTTTGCCGACCGTCAGGCGATTTCCCTCGACGGTGACCGGCGCGCCCTAGATGTCAGAGAGCAGGTCACCTTTGTCGTCGTAGTACATCTGCCTGCCTCATGGGCTGACCGCTCGAGTAGGCTCGCGTGCAGCTTGTTCCGTCTTCCTCAGTGTTCGGAACCCGCGGCGAGTTGCGCCCACAGAGCCTGGTACTGTTCGACCACCCGCTCCAGGGAAAAGCACGCCGCTATGCGCTCCCGCGCCGCGGCACCGAGCGCCCGCCGCTGCTCTTCGGAGCATGCCAGCAAGTCCGCCCATGCCCGGGCGAGGGCCCCAGGATCGCGCGGGGGTACCACCCGACCCGTCTCGCCCACGATCGTGCCTGCATCGCCTACATCCGTGACCACGCACGGCACGCCGCACGCCATGGCCTCGCCGACCACGTTCGGCCATCCTTCGCCAAACGACGACGACAGACACGCCAGATCCAACCCGGGAAGCAAGCGCTCCACATCTCCGCGCTCGCCCAGCAGATGCAGGCGCGGCCGAAGCCCCAGCCCCTCGGCGAGCGCACGGAGCCGGGGATTCCCCCACGTCACGCCCCGGCCCACCAGGACGAAGTGGACGTCCGCCTGGCCTCTGGCTACAGCGTTTCGAAGGAACTCTGCTGCGGCGCGAAGGAACGTCGCATGGTCTTTCATCGGGTCGTACCGCGCGACCATCCCAATCAGCTGCGCGGATAGCGCGAGCCCCAGCTCCTTCCGGAGCCGCACCCGAACCCGGCGGTCTGGCTGGAATCGAGCCAGGTCGATCCCGTTCGGAATCGTCACCCACCGCCGGGGGTGGTACCCGAGCCCCTCGTGCACCCGGCGGCCACGCTCAGAATTGACGACCACTGCCGCGGGCGCGCGGGATAGCGTGCTCAGCAACCGCCTCGTGAGCCGCGTAGACCACGGGTACCAGCGCATATCCATGTCCGAGCACCGGACGTTCCACACGATCGCCCGAACCCCTACCAACCTGCCCGCCAGCAGTCCGACGAGATCGGCGTGGTAGAGCCACGTCTGGAGCACTGCGGGTCGTTCCCACCGGATCAGGCCTGCGAGCCGCCAGACCGCGCGGACATCGGGGATCCCGCGGCGCATGCCAAGCGTGTGAAGCGGCA